>BEHG01000004.1 GCA_002898655.1 archaeon HR04 | reverse complement strand
TCCTTCCTAAGGTTCTCTATGCTTTGCCATACCCTCTTGAACTCCTCATCATGCCTCCTGAAGCCTTCCTGCATATCCCTTCTTAGATCGTTCAGATCCGTCCTAAGATCCCTTATATCCTCCTCAACCTTAGCAATCCTATCAAGTATCTCTTTATAGCCTATTGCTCCTGCTACAGCATATCTGAAGTCTTTATCCTGCTCAAGCATGTCTAATAGCCTCTTCTTCAACTCCTCATTGCTTAGCATATGCTTAATAGCATTAGAAGCGTATATAAGGATATTTACTGCAATATGTTCTATACATTTCTTATATTGTGTGAGCCTTGCTTAATTATGCTTTATTACATACTATGAAATCCGAAGTATGTACTGATATAGGCAATAGATAAGCGTATCTAGTAAATTTACATTGCTTATAGTGCTGGTAACGTTAAGGAATGGCTATATCCTCTAGTTATGCAACAAAGCATATTATAATAGTAAGCAAGGGAATAGAGAGTAATATGAAGGTTAGAAAGGCAATAATCATGGGTGCTGCTGGAAGAGACTTTCACAACTTCAACGTATTCTTCAGGGATAATCAAGCATACAGAGTAATAGCATTTACAGCAGCACAGATACCCTATATAGAGAATAGAGTTTATCCTCCAGAGCTTGCTGGCCCTCTATACCCTCAAGGCATACCCATATACCCTGAACATATGCTTGAAGGACTAATAGAGCAGAATAGCATAGATGATGTATTCTTCTCATACAGCGATGTATCCCATGAGCATGTAATGCACATTGCATCAAGGGTACTTGCTGCTGGAGCATCATTCACGCTCTTAGGCCCAAGGGATACCCAACTTAAGGCAAGGAAGCCTGTTATCGCTGTGGTTGCAACAAGAACAGGGGCAGGGAAGAGCACCATAACAAGGCTTGTTGCGGATGTTATGAAGGAGGAGGGGTTGAAGCCAGTTATAGTTAGGCATCCAATGCCATATGGCAGATTCTACCCTGTACAGCACTTCAAGAGCATGGATGATCTAGCAATGTACGAACTTACTCTAGAGGAGGAGGAAGAGTACATAGTGCATCTAGAGAATGGGTATGAGGTGCTTGCTGGGGTTGATTATGCTAGAGTACTTGAGGAGGCTGAGAGGCATGGTGATATCATACTATGGGATGGGGGAAACAACGATATGCCATTCTATAAGGCAGAGCATACAATAGTTGTTACAGATGCTACAAGGGCAGGGCATGAGATGCTCTACCATCCTGGAGAAGCAAACCTTAGAGGAGCAGATACCATAGCTATAAACAAGATCAACCTTGTTGATGAATCTACAGTCAAGGGTATAGTTGAGAGGTGTAATGCCATAAACCCAGATGCACGTATCTTCCCTGTAAGGTCTGAAGCATACGTTGATGCTCCAGATAGAGTGAGAGGTAAGAGGGTTGTCATAGTTGAGGATGCACCAAGTGTAACACATGGTGAGATGCGTGAGGGTGCAGGCTCATACATTGCTAGGATGCTCAACTGTAGTATAGTAGATCCTAGGGCTTATGCTGTAGGTTCTATAAGGGATGCTTATAGCAAGTATCCATGGATAGGCAGTGTAGTACCAGCACTAGGCTACAGCAAGGAGCAGATGCTTGAACTTGAGCATACCCTTAATGCTGCTGATTGTGATGCTATAATACTTGCTACACCAGCAGATATAACAAGGAGGCTAAGGATAGATAAGCCAGTTGTAAGGGTAAGGTTCACTGTTATAGATGCTAACAAACCTGGGTTGAGAGAACATCTGAAGGATGTTGTTATGAAGATAATGAATAAGCATGATGGTCTAACGATTAAGTGATTGTGGTAGTTATCTGTTTGTTAATGGTTGGTTAGCATAGCATATGCTATAAATAGTTAAGAACAAATAATAAAGATGTGGGGAGCAAGAACAACAAGAATATAGACAAGGCTGCATCCATACTGAACTACATACTAGCCAACATGGGGGATACGAAGGATGGGCTTAGCGATGATGAGGAGATAGAGTTCATGTTATACCTAACAGAGAGGGTTGCTAAACTCTACGATGTTGATGTTGAGGAGTTGATCAAGGTACAGGCTATACATATACGTGAGGCTAAACTTGTGGTAAAGATGCTTGGGGAGTTCTTTGTGAGCGTGAAGAAATAAGAGTATGGCATTACAAGTTACCTTGGCCTAGCTTAGCCTAGTCATAACTCTAACTTGCCTAACAGGACTTTGGTGCGGTGGCCGGGATTTGAACCCGGGTCAGCAGCGTGGCAGGCTGCTGTCCTAGACCATGCTAGACGACCACCGCATATGGCAATGCAGATTTGCATGCTCTTTATTTATAACTTTTTCAAGTCCTACCTCTTCACAACCACATACATAGTTCATTATAAAGAGATAAATAGACTATCGTTACGAGTCTTTACCCATATGAATAGGATAAGGAGGATAGCCATGCAGTTGCTCGAGAGGTATGATGGTATGTTCAGCACTGACTTTGAGAGCAACAAGGAGTTGCTTGATAAGATAGCAGTCTTTAGATCTAAGGAGTTGAGGAACGAGGTTGCAGGTTATATAACAAGGCATATAATGAGGAAGGCTTCTGCTCAGACAACTACAATGGATGAGAAGGATGAGGAGGAAGTTAGCAGTAGTAGTAGAAGTACAGAGAACGAGGGTGTAGAGAAGGCTAATACGGTTGCTGATGATGATACAGCATGATAGATGTAAGATGATGGTATGGTTAAGATTAGGGTAAGATTACTTGGAGGTGTTAAGAGATTGCTAGGGAGAGATGTTATTGATCTTGATGCACAGGGAGAAGTGATGACTCTAAAAGACTTGCTTTCACTCCTGGCATCCATGAGCATGAATAGAGATACAAATGGCTTACTTACTCCAAGCAACCTGCTCGTTGTTATAAATGGGAAGGAAGCCTCACTCCTTGGAGGGTTTGATGCGGTTATAAAGGATGGGGATCAGGTTAGCATCCTAACAGTTGTGCATGGTGGTTGCTTATAGTATGATATTAAGATTGATCAACGATGAACATGTTTATCATGTAATGCTCATCTACATCACAGTAGATCTCTCGCTTGAAGAGCCAGAGGAGTTTGTTAGAAGGCTTAGGGCTCTTGCTACTGAAGAGAAAGGGAATGGTATCATTGTACAGGTTGTAGATGCAGATAGCATTGCTGGTAGGGATCATCTCCTAGAGGTTCTTGCTCAATCACTTGAGGCTGAGAGGAGGTCATGCATGCTAGCAAGGAGGGTTGAGGTTGATATGATACTGAGGTTAGCATGTACAAGGCAGATATCAGATGCTATAGAGAGGGTTGGGTTGAAGAAGGAGAGAGGAGATGCACTACTTGTAGCAGTAGTATGTGAAGAGGATTCGTATGATAATAGCATGAAGGAAGATGATGGTGGAGAGAGGAAGGGAGGAGAGGGATGGAAGGAAGAGAAGAATGATGGCAGCAGTAGTTACTACTATAATCTCCTAGTATCATTCAAGGATAGGCTGAAGGCAATGGATGGGGTGAAGAGGGTGTATGATGATGAGGTTGAGGTTGGGATAAGGGGAGAAGAGAAGGGTAAAGAAGAGGGGGATGGGAAGGAGAAGGAGAAGGGGGAGAGGAAGAGGAAGGGGAAGGAGGGAGAGGAGAAGAGTACTGCATATGAGCATTTAGCAAGTATACATGGGATAAGTGAGCAGGAACTAACCTCATGTATAAGTAGCAATAAACTTGTTAGCATACTTGCAGAGAGGGCAAACCTTCTACACAGATGAGTCTGCTAACGAGCGTTTAACCTTTATGCTACTGAATACATCATCATACTTGAGTACTGCAATCCCTGTAACCTTACCTACAACCTCTATGAGCACTAGCCAATCATAGTTGGTTAGATCTACACGCCTATCTATCCTTGATGCTACAGCCTTTATAATCTCCATACTATGAAGGCTATGCATCATCCTCTTCTCAACCGTTATCCTAAAGCTCTCATCCTTGCCTATCTTCGATGATGCTAACTCACTGCAAGCATCTCTTATCTCTTCTACACTTGTATTCACTACCTTCTCAATAGGGATGAGTCTTAGTATATACCTTATCCTCCATGGCTCCTCCATAACAATTCTCCTAAGCGATCTAACAACCTTGAATGGATCTATGCTGGATCTACATGCAAGCAAGCCTGAGACCCCTGTGTACCATACATCTATAAGCCCAACCTTAGCCTCTCCTTCATCTTTGAAGAGTTCATGCATGAGCGTTACCACCTCATCCCTAGCATCCCCCTCTGCATGCCTGTAAGTTGTTAGTAGCATGTTAAAGTCGGATCTCTTCAATATCCCTCCCCTCCCCTCCCCTCTCACTCTTACTCTCACATACTCTTCTCCTCTTCTCTTTTTCTCTTCTCCTCTCCTCTACTTTCCTCCTATTCCTACTATTCATACCATAAAATTTACCCATGCTAACATATCTCATCTGTACTTCATGATACACCTCTCCAACTCCTCCCTTGCTATAGCCCCTTCCCTTATAATCATACCCTTCTCAACATCATATACTGTCGATACCTTGCCTATATTTGCCTCTCCACAGTCAAGTACAGCATCCAACCCCTTAAGCATAGCCATGACCTGCATTGCGTTTACTGCTGGACTCATACCAGATGGGTTTGCGCTAGTACCTACCAGCACACCATTGCATAGGCTTATTAGCCTCAATGCATGCTCATGATTTGGTACCCTAACTCCTACCTTTCCATCCTTTACTATCCTGCTAGATATCTTGGCATCCTTGAGTCTAGCGAGTATGGTCAATGCTCCAGGCCAGAAGTGCCTTGCAAGTACCAAGGCTCTCTCATCCATGTATGCTATCCTCATAGCATCCTTAACACTTGCACATAATAATGGTACTGCCTTACCTTCTTCCCTCCCCTTTATCCTGAAGACCCTCTCAACAGCATCCTCATTGTATGGATCACAACCTAAGCCATACACTGTATCTGTAGGATAGGCTATAACCCCTCCTTCTCTAACTATTGTAGCAGCCCTTGCTATACCCTGTTCATTGCATTGTAGTAGCAATGGAAGCATCTTATATCTAAACCAAAATACTTATTAATAGATTGCTTGCTGGTAAAGAGTCATGCTAGAGGAAGAGGAGATGGAGGAAGAGGAGGAGTTCGAGGAGGATTTTGAGGAGGATTTTGAGGAGGAAGATTACGAGTATGAGGAAGATGTAGAGGAGGAGTACTAACTACTAACTATAGCTATATTTTTATTAATTATTATCCCTATCATCATTATCATTATTATATTCTACTGATGATATCCTCACTATCCTCCTAGTTAGCATATATACAGTGAGAAGTATGGAAGAGATTCCAGATATCTTGATGAGACCTGCTAGATAAGTATAGTATGCACTATAGAATATCATACCATACCAGCTTATGAACTCTGCTACTGCTAGAAGTGTTATCCCAACTGCTATAATCATGGATGTAGCCTTCCTACTTGCTAGAGAGAGCATCATGCATTGTGTTGAGCCATACACTATCAGCATGAATGCTATTGCCTTTGTAACATACTCTAATGAGTTACCTGGGATTGTGAAGAATGGGTATAGGGAGAATGTGAGAAGGATTAGCAGTGGTACCATGTACTTGAACCCCTTCTGTACACTGTATGCTAGTGCAATGAATGCATAACCTATAGTGCTTAAGGTTGTTGATACCATGCTATATGCATCTATGTATAGTTCTGCTATGCTCATCATGAAGCCCAAGCCTATGGAGATGAACGCTATAGATAATCTTAGCATGGTAGGGCTCTTGGTTACGGTATAACCTTTGTATGTGAGCAAGCCTAAGGCTATGCCAAGTAGCATCCCAAGAGCATAGATCATCATAAACATGTCTGCTCCCTCCACTCCAACTCTTACTGCTCCATCTACCCTTCAGCCCATCTACCACCTATCTAACTACTCTCATCTTCTATTCTTGCTCATTGACCTGCTACAATTATCTATCTCATAACTTGTAATCGTTCAGCACATCCCTGTACCTTGGATCAGTGTAGGCTAGTATCCTAACATACTCCCCATAGGTCACATCTAGCATACACTTATCACACCTTACACGAGAGAAGTTATCCTCCAACACAGCTATTGAGCCACACTTGGGGCATTTAACACGCATATACTATACTAGGTGAAGAAACTAATAATGGTTTTGCTCTGCTCTTTTGATATTGGATGAGGTAAGATGTGTAAAGTAGGAGAGAAGAAGGTGATGGTGATGATGAAAAAGAAGAAGAAGGCATCTCAAGCATCTGTATATATCCTCTTACCCTCTTATAATTATGGTTAGTTAATTCTATTGTTAGGGAAAGATGCTCATCCATAAGGCAACAATATATAATAAGCATGAGCACCAACTCATGATATGGTAAGATGTGTAAAGTGTGGTAGCGAGATAGATGAGAGCATAGAGAGGGATGCTAGGGCAAAGAGCTATGGTAGTTGCAACAACTGTTGGAATGAGTGGACTAGGTATAGCATAATGGTCATAAACGATCTCAGGCTAGATATGTCTATACCAGAGCATAGGCAGATGCTTAAGAGGTATGAGAGGATATTCTTTGGATTGGAGCAGATAGGGCAGGGTATGAGGGATGTAAGCAAGGAGGAGGAGAGGGTTCCAGATAAGAAGTGACCTGTATCATCAGTACTATACTCTACCAGAGAGATGAGGAGGCATGAACCTAGATGATAAGATCAAATGATAAGATAAACAAGATCAAGAATGCAAGCCTACTGCCCTTCGAACATTCTCTGGTATGCTACTCAACAGCACCCTCTTGCTCTCCTCATCCATCTCTTGAAGTACATGCTTAATACTTGCTACCGTTGCACCCCTCACATCAACATCAAGGGAGTTTAACACATCTAGTAGTGGGGCAAAGTCTATCCTTGCTACTTTGCTTACATTGCTAATCATGACTCTAGCGTATATGCTGAATATGCTATGCCTCTTCTCATCACCAAACTCGTGGAGCAGTTCAAGCCAGGTCTTGAAGAGCCTTGCTACAGTACCCATCTCCATGCTTGGAAGAGCATCTACAACATTCCTTATCATCTCTACCTTATCCTCCTCTTGGAGTGTGAAGAACTCGTTAAGCCTACTCCTCATCATAGGCTTTCTAAGGAACTCTGGGAGTCCAGCGAGTATGTATATTATGTTCCCAGCATAGTTTGGAGTACCCTTATTACTAGCATCATCTACAACCCTCATCTCTCATGTTTAAACCCATAATGGTTATATCTCTTTTCCTTTTACCATCTACATCTGATGATTAGTAGTAGGGAGAGAGAAGGTATAGGGAGAGGAGGGGAGTTAAGAAGGGATAAGAACGTACTTGTACTCTGCATAGATAGGGATGATGATATAGGCTCAAAGGCAGGTATAGGCACACCTGTAGTAGGCAGGGATGAGTGCATAAACGCTGGTGTAAGGCTTGCTATAGAGGATCCAGAGGATGCAGACTCTAATGCTATATTTGCTGCTGTCAAGGTGTATGAGGAGTTGGTAAGCAAGGGCTATAAGAGTGAGATAGCCCTGCTCTCAGGCTCATACAGGAGAGGTGTTGAGGCTGATGAGAGGATAGTGAGCCAGTTGCATAGCGTGCTGAAGAGGTTCAGTGCTGATGCCGTTGTTATTGTATCTGATGGTTCAGATGATGAGTCAGTGCTACCAGTGATACAGGGTATAGTGCCAGTGATATCTGTGCAGAGGGTTGTAATAAAGCATAGCAGGAGTGTAGAGTACTCATATGCATTACTTGCTAGATACCTAAGGTCATTGATATATGATCCTAGATACTCCAAGTTCTTCCTAGGCATACCTGGTGCACTCCTACTTGCAGGGGGACTCTCTATAGTACTCAACCTTGCAGATTACGCATTACCCATGCTCTCAATAATACTTGGAGCAATATTCCTTGTTAGGGCATTCGATGTAGATAGAACATTGCTTAGCATAACAAAGAGCACAACACCATCAAACTTTGTTAGGGTATTCTCCATAGTAGCAGGTATAATAATAGTTATAGCATCGCTAGAGACAGGATACGTTAACGTGCAGAGCATGCTTGAGGGGCAGGATGCGTTGAGCATAATCTTGAACAAGGATATAATAACAGCATTCCTTATCAACATGCTCCCCTTACTCTGGATAGGTATAGGTGTTATACTTGGAGGCAGATTATTGAGCAATATCTTTAGGAGTAGCATAAAGGCCATAAGTGATGCATTAAGGTTGGTAGTGCTTGGGCTCTTCTACATACCAGTACAGCAGTTGATACTCATGATAAAGGGGGAAGCAAATCCATTCAGCCTAGTCTCATCCCTACTCCTAGGGTTTGCTGTAACACTTATAGCAGTAACGCTTGTGTATGAGTACTACAGGAAGAAGGCATCATCAACAACCAAGGTAGGTAAGAATACTACTAGTAGTAATAGCAGCAACAGCAGTAATGCTAGCGATATTGATGAAGGAAATTATAAGGATGATTGAGGCAGTTATGGTATAGATAGATAGGGAGGTATGCATACTAGCAGGCATCTAATTAATAATATACAATGAACAAGCGCATGCCTATAATTACATATAAAATATATAAAAAGTATCGTTCTAACATTATTTATGCTAGAAGAGAGATCTGCTGGGGCAGTACTCTTCCGTCTAGAGGATAGAGAGCCTATATACCTTATCCTGCACTACCATGCTGGGCACTGGGACTTCCCTAAAGGTAATATAGAGCAGGGGGAGGATGAGTTGAGTACTGTGAAGAGGGAGGTAAGGGAGGAGACATGCATAGATGATGTTGAGTTCATCCAAGGGTTCAGGAGGATGGTTGAGTACATGTATAGGAGGGCTGGGAGGTTGGTGCACAAGGTTGTTGTATTCTATCTTGCAAAGACAAGCAAGGATGAGGTTAAACTATCGTATGAGCATAACGATTACAGATGGGGTAGGTTTGATGTTGCCTTAAACCTCCTAACCTACAACAACTCAAAGATAATACTCAGAGATGCTGATACGTTCCTTAGAGGCATATTATCCTCGTGATATTAAGGATATCCTAGCAAGTCTTGATGCCTCTCTTACTGGATCGTCAGCATTAAGTATGCTTCTACCAACTATTATGTAATCTGCTCCATTGCTCAACGCTGCTGATGGATCTCCTCCCTGAGCACCACTCCCAGGTGAGAATATAGCAACATTCATATGAGCATCCTCAATGTATGCTCTACACTCCCTTATCATCTCTGGTCTAGTTGAGCCTACAACTATACCATCTGCATCTGCTGCTAGAGCCCATCCAAGGAATACCCTGTATATTGTTGATGGGGAAGGGGAGGAGGAAGAGGAGGAGGGAGAGCGTTGTTGTAGTTGCACATCCTCCCTCTGCTGTTTTTGCTCATCATCCTGCTCCCCATACACCATCTTTATACGCATACCATAACTACTCTCAGCACCCTTATGGCTCATATACACAAGTGCTATAGCACCCATACCTCTACTATGTGCATTGTGTATAGCATCTTTCAATGCATCAAGTCCAATTATGGGGTTGATTGTTAGAGCATCAAAGTTAGATTCTGCAAGCTTATCGATTGCAACCTTGTTAGTGCTAGGGATATCATTCAACTTGATATCTGCTATGCTCTGTAGCCCATGTGAGTGGGCATGATCGTTTATATACTTTACATCATCCATGCTTAGAGGAAGAAGGAGGTGCATGTTCATCTTTACGCTGCATATGTATCCTGCTAGAGCATCTATTATTGAGCATACCTTCTCAACTGATACATCATTGGATAGGTCTAATGCAAGCACTACCCTGCTACCATCATGCTCCTCTACAGATGCACTAAGCCTCTTCAGGAATATGGATGGTGTAGGTGTAGGGATAGGGGTTGGTGCATGTATAGGATTGGGCATGTATCTTGCCTTATTACTGTTATCATCCTTGCTATAACTCATCTCCTCACCTTTCATGCCTGCTGATCCCCAACCCTTATAACCTTCATGTATATGTATCCATGCCCATCTATATCGTTTGTGAACTCTGGCTCTTCCCCGCTCTGGCTAGAGTACCTTACAAAGTTACCCTCTGGCATCTTATTCAGAACTGTATAGCAGAAGTATGGGGTACCATCCTCATTACCATTCATGAACATACCTACTGCTATCATTCCATCTGCTTTAGCATCCTTGCTCTTGTCCTTGCCTTTGCCATGTATGTAATGCCTCTTCATCAGGAATAGTGGTGTCAAGACCTCTTCCCTCATATACCTATAGAGTACCAACTTTGCTAAACTGCCTAGATCACTCATCACTATACTCTCTACATGCATCTCCCTCCTACCCTTGAGCATCCTCTTTGGCATCTCCTCAACCCTTATTATTGGAGCGTAAGAGTATGCTGGGTTATTTGCTGCATTGACCATGTTGATCTCCTCATTACCCATGTAAACCCTGTATGCAATGAACTCTCCAGAGCATTCAGCATTAACATAGCAGAACAATGGCCTTGCTAGACCTACATTGATGCCTACTGCTAACACATCTATATTCTCCAGCCTGAACGCATAAACAGGCAACGATACAACCTCTAGTGCAGATGCTAGCCTTGCAAGATCGTTAATGCTTGCTAGTTGCATGTAGTAGGGTATCTTCACCAGAAGCATAAATATGGAAGAGTAATTAAAGGGTTACATCCATAGATCGAGATGCTCATCAGATTGATGGTCTGAACCTAAGAATTATCTTGCTGTTATATACAATGTATATGTAACCATCATAGTCTATATCCATACCAGTTATGCGCATATATGGATCTTTGTATAACAGAGAGAGTGGGTATGAGCATGCTTGTTGATCTGCTGGGTGACATATGCTCCCCCATGCTGCAACCAACTTACCATCGTCCTTATTATTATTATTATCACCATCAGCAACATCTATAACAATCACACTAGTTGTTGTTGCTATGTAGATGTATCCCCTATCATCACCATCCATATCCACTATAGCATCGATGGAGTGATTAAGGGTCATAGGGTTGATAAAGTTTAGTTTACCCACGAACCTTCCATCATACTTGCTGAATACCTGTATCCTCCTATTATACTCATCAAGCACATACAACTGCCCATCCACCAGTGCACTGCTTCCTATTCCATAGAACTGTATATCTCCACGCTCTAATGGTCCATCACCATCTGGATCGCTACAGTTAGTGCCAGCAGGTACAGGCTCCTCCCACTCTATCTCAAAAGGACCCCATTGATTATATACACTACGCTTGTAATGTGGTATAACGTAACCATAGATGGTACACTTGGATGTGATCCATAATCTCTTAAGAATAGTACCATCATTCATGATAGCTATACCATCGTTGAGTACAGCGTAGATATGGCCTTCATCATCTATCGCAACATCTATCACATAGCTGCCTAGTGTTGAGCCTAGGAAGTACTCTTCCAACATATGTCCATCCTCATCGTATACCTTAACCTTCTCCTTCAGGAAGACTACAACCTTTCCATCTCCATAAGCAATACCACTCTTCTTCTCCAATCCTTCAAGACCATACTCCTCTCTTGTAACTGCTGTCCATTCACCAACCTTAACTCCATCATCTTTATTATACTTGTATACCTTGATCTCTTTATTACCATATAATGCTATGAATATGTTATGCTTGCTTACTGCCATATCATGCGCTTCACTCTCTATACGTTTATACTTGTATACATTCCATACGTAATCAAGATCATTGCTATTACTACTATGCACATTTATTATACGTGTATTATCAGAACTATTCTCTATTATGTAGATAGCGTCATCGCTAACAGCAAAGTCTATAACACTACTACCAACATGATCATCTATCCTATCAACAAGCAAACCTGAATCCGTGAATACATGAATAATACCCTTAACATCAAGTATATATACATAGCCTCTATGGGCTCTTATCTCTACCGGATAGTTATCTGGATATAGATTATCGTATATGTTCCAACTTGTCATTATCCTCCCATCTTCATCCAACTTGTACACTTTATAATGCTCGCCTTCTAGTACATACAGATTATCATCTTCATCTATTGAAATATCCCTTATTGAACCTATCTCACCATTGCATGGATCAACATATGTAGCAATAAACTTACCATCACTGCTGAACCTCTTTATCTCATTATTACCAGCAACTGCAACATCACCATTGCTATATGCTGCTACTGTACTATTAATTAGAGGAAAGTAATCTTCATTATAATAATCTTCAGGGCATATCTTTTCATGTACTGGTTTTGTCCATGCCTTCATCAATTCACCATCCTTGTTGAATATAGTGAGGAGATTATAGTTTAAACTAAGTATGTAGATGTTACCGTTACTATCAACAGCAACATTATCATCTGAATTATAATAGTCAAACGATAATGGATAGAATGTATCGACATCTCTACCTATCCCAATTGAGAATATCTCTCTACCATTGGTATCTAACTTGACTATCTTATCTGTAGCACTAACTATTATTACATTACCATCTTTATCAGTTAAAATACCTGCAGGATATATATCGTTATAATCATCATAGCCTTGATTATCTATAGCGATGTATGAACCATCGAACATGTACTGCCTTGTCTGAGACCCATCGATCAATGTATGTGATATACGTTCATCAACAAGTTTGTTGATCATCTTTATCTGCTCAACAAGGGATGAGTTCATGTTCTTCACCCTATCGTTAAGATACTCTATCTCCTTGTTCTTTGAGTCAACCTCGATAGATTTGAATATATATAGTATTAACAATACCCCTACAATTACAAGAATTATGTGCGTTCTAGCAACTCTACCCATATTTATAAATATATAGGATCAAGATATATAAATGATGAGATATGTTGGTTGCTGTAGTAGAAGGGTTACATGGCAAGAGTATACAAGGTTGTTCAATGCCATAGAGGTTGATAGTACATTCTATAGACTGCCCAGGGTTGATACAGCAAAGAGATGGTTTGAGAGCACATCTGGGAAGGTAAGGTTCTGTATAAAAGCATTCCAATGCATAACGCACCCACTAACAAGCCCTACATGGAAGAGGGCTGGCTCACAGATGCCAAAGATCAATCAGGAGAGATATGGTCATCTCAAGCCTACTGAGGAGAACTTTGAGTACTGGAATTCAACACTAGCAGTATGCAAGGCAGTGAATGCTAAGATATGCCTACTACAGTTACCACCATCGTTCGAATGTAATGATGAGTATGTTAACAATGCCATAGCATTCCTCTCAAGCATAAGGAGAGATGGTATAAGCATAGGTATAGAGTTGAGGAATAGATCGTGGATGGCTGAGGAGAATAGAGGCAAACTGCTTAGCATACTTGATAGAGATGTTGTGCACGTTACAGATCCATTCACTTGGATTCCATTAGTAGTTGGTAATATTGCATATCTTAGGATGCATGGCAAGTTATCTATTAGAGGTAATACAATAAGATATGATTACTCGCATATGTATAGTGATTATGAACTTGTAAGGCTTAAGAATATTGTAGATGCTCTATCTGCTGATGAGATCTACATAATGTTCAATAACATAAACATGCATGAGGATGCCTTACGCTTCAGATCGCTACTGAGTTGATTGATTTGTTCATGCTAAGAGCCAACAGTAGAATCATTGATAATGCAAATAGTACAATAGTAATAGGGAACTCTGGGATTACATATGTACCTATTATCTCAACCAAGTTACCATTGCTATTTTTATTGCTAATACCATTATTGCTATAGCCATCAACACTATCCCCCCTATCTACAGTGATCTCAACTATCCTAACATCTGTTGTTGATGCTAAATGCTCTTTATGCTCAATAACATTACCATCAACAAGTACAGAGAGTCTAGATGGTGCATCTATGATATGGGATGGTAGCGCAAATATAGCATGAGCCCTATAGCCTACATCCATTAGCCTAATAAGCAATGATCTCTTGCTAGTATCAACCATAACGCTATCATCTAAAACTTTAGCATCTATAACTGCAATTACCAGAGGAGGATCTATGATTATACATTCGCCTCCCACAATACATAATCTAGCAATGCTCTTCTCTTCATACACTGCAACCTCAAGCATTGTGCTTTGATAAGTGCATATAGATCTGTGAACATCTCTACAATGGCTTGTTGCTGTTATCGTATAATAGCCTTGTTCACTAGGGCTGAATCTTATGCTGAATCTACCATCTTCTCTACTCCTTACATACTCTCTTGATGATCCATACGGTGAGTCTATCCTAATCTCAACCAGCACGTCAGATGTTGGTTCTCCATTGTATAGTATGATGCCATTGATATCATATGTCTTGCCTGCTATGTAATGCTCCATAGGCTCTATGACTGGTAGGGAGTTATGGGTTGCATGTGCATAATCTGCTAGCGGTATGACTATGGTTATCAATGAAAGTAAGAGGAATAAGTTAAATTGAGATAGTAAAGGGCTCATATCAATGCTATGCCTCATCACTTCCTTCCCTTCTATCTATTATATCGTATACCTCCTCGCCCGTGCCTATTAGCGTAACCTTGAGATTCAACTCATCCTCTATGCCCTCTATGAACCTCTTTGCTTCATTGCTTAACTGCTCATATGCTCTAGCATGTTTGCATTCAGGGAAGAGTACATCTAACTTTGTTACTGCAATCTGAGTTGCACTGTTAAGCATAACAGCCCTCTTGGCTAACTTCATGTTAAATGGTGCTGCCCTCCTCTCCCTACCTGTAACAGTTGCTACTTCAAGCCATCCCCTCCTCCTTGCCTCTTCTCTATCCAATTCATCCTCAAGCATGCCAGAGCCAACCCTAGTAACATAAGCCTTGAATACAACAAGCACATCATCAACCCTTTTAGGACCTATACCAACATCTGAGCATATAGCAGATGCTGTTACATCCTTTGAGGTTACGAATGGGTATGTGCCATGGTATAAGGATAGGAATGTACCTTGTGTACCTTCGATGAGTACATACTCTCCCCTGTCGAGTGCATCATTAACTAGTTGAGATACATCGCCAGTAAGCCTTGCTAGGCTATCTACATCTTTAGCCAACCTAAGCATCCTTGATGCTCTATCTGCATTTGCTGGACCACTGCCAGAGCCTGTAGTGCCTATCATCCTTGAATGCTCCCCGCCTCTATCCATCTCTTTATGCCTCTCCTCTATTATCCCTGCTTGATGATCAACAACAACCTTATCCAATACACCAAACTCCCTCACCTCATTCAAGAGCACATCTGGGTCTATAAGCACCCCTGCCCCTATCATTAATCTACACTCCCTGTATGCTACAGCACTTGGGAGCATCCTAACCTTGTATCTTCTACCATCTATAGTGAATGTATGCCCAGCATTTGGCCCAACACCTCCCCTAACCGCTATGCTAGGTTTATCCTTCAAGGCTAGATAGGCTATTACCTTGCCTTTGCCCTCATCACCAAAGAACCCACCAACAACTACTGTTGAAGGCATCTCTACTCAACCACTACTATCCACACTCACCCTGTTCTATAATATCCTAACCCTTTGGCTAAGATACGGATTGAGAAGGTTCATGAGCACGAGAGATCTCTTGCTACATGCATCCTCATCATAATAACTCATAATAATACGTCCCTGCATACACTTATTCTATCTATTTTAACCTGAGCTGAGTCCTGGCTAGATAAGATATATGAATAATGTATCACATGATTCATAAAATCAATCATCCCTATATCTAAAAATCATGATAAAATGGTAAAGGAAATATTTAACATCTATATCATATTATAATTTCAGGTAATTCGTTAAAACTTATATATTATCAAGCGGTTAGTAGGATATG
Source organism: archaeon HR04 (assembly GCA_002898655.1). GTDB lineage: Archaea > Thermoproteota > Nitrososphaeria > Nitrososphaerales > Nitrosocaldaceae > Nitrosocaldus. The sequence continues at coordinate 11,572 of BEHG01000004.1, read as the reverse complement.
CTACGAGAACTCAAGGTGCTTGGCTCATACTCGTTGAGCAGGTTGCAGGGCAGGAAGAGTCCTTTGGTTGCAACATTTGCATTAACAAGTTACTGCAACTTCTACTGTCCTATGTGCATATTTGGTGCACCAGATAAGGAGGCTCAGATGGCAAATGCTCTAGAGAATGATCTAAAGACAGAGCAGTGGAAGTATGTGATGAGCAAGGTTGCTCCTCATGTTATATGGAGCATAGTTGAGGGAGGGGAGCCTACAACCAGAAGAGATATAATGGAACTGCTACGGCATCTTCACTCTATAGGGTTAGGGTTCACGCTCATAACAAATGGCTCCATGCTACACACCTTAGACCTCAAGGAACTTGCATCGTACGGTGTTGTATGCAGTAGCATAGACTCTGTTAAGGAAGAGGCATACTGTAAGATAAGGGGTGTATCGCCAAGCATGTACAAAAGGGTCATGGAGAATGTTAGATTGCTGAGCAAGTACAATGTAAAGCGTGCAATAAACACTGTTATAACCAAGTACAACTGCGATGAGTTCATAACCCATGAGTACTTTGACTTTGTTAGGAAGGAGTTGGATGTGCATGCTGTGAACTTCTCATTCGTTGAGGATGTCTTCCCAAGCAAGTATAGGCTTGCACCAGATAGGGAGAGTAAGAGCAAGGTAGCAAAGGCTATACTCGATTATGCTAAGAGCCATGATGACCCATTCGTAGCAACACCATTCAGATACCTCAAGGATATGATAGAGTATGGTAGAGCAATGTATGATGCATGTGCAACATGGAAGGTTATATTTGTGCAGGCAGATGGTAGCGTTATAGTACCATGCTATAGGTTTGATAGTCCTGAGAATAGGATGAGCATAATTGAGCATAGTATTGATGAGATATACAGGCATAGAGCATGGGAGATAACAGATAGATGCAATGAGTGTGATAGTTTCTCATGTGTATGGTATCTTGCACAGAATCCACTCAATATAGCAGATTCGTACATAAGAGGGCTAATCTCTCTAATCAAGTACTTTGCTAAAACTAAATTGGGTTAAATGCAAGTAGTAGTGAGTAACCTTAGATAGCTAAAATACTACCGCTAAACAAAATATAACACATCATATATGATGCATATTGAATTAATATTGTCACAATAGATTAATGTAACTTTCTACTCTTGCTTATTTCAAACGAATCTCCAATAGAATTGTTCACATCATAAAACCTGATAACAAGAGTACTACCATTGTTAATAACATCTATATTCAAGAAACCATATGTGAGCAATTGTGTTACTATGTAGTCTGCTCTCCCATTAAATGCATATAATGATTTCCCTCCAGTTCCTACAGTTATATATATCTCTCCTTCATAATCTGGATAGTTTGTAGTGCTCTCATTATATGTTATTACGCTATCATACTTTAACGGTTTTGATCTCTGATAATTATGGTTATGCGCCTGTAATACTAGATCTACATTATATTGATCAAACAACGGTTGATATACATCCCTAAAAGATTTCAGTGCTTGATAAGTTGTTGGAGATGTATACATTGGTTTGTGGAAGTAGACTATTATCCAATCTATTATAGCATTGTTACTTGCATTGTAAAGATCTTTCTTTGCGAAGTTGTATTGAGCAGAACCTATTCCAAATGATGATTCTGTATCCAACACAAGAAAGTGCACATTCCCATAATCAAATGAATAATATGTCTTTGTTATATTAAATCTATTAAGGAGATCATTTCTCCCTTCTTGATTAAGATTATAGCTTGATCCATTAGGTGTCTCATGATTACCCATTGCTATTGTAGTAGGATTGTGCATCTTACTCTCTATACTTACTATCTTATCATACCAACATGAAGGGGATGTTGTATATGAGTAATCGCCTAAACCCAAGACTAGTTCTGGGTCAACATTTGCTATAGCATTAATAACTGCATCTGTGTTTGATGTGCAGCCAAAGTCTCCAACTGCTGCAATATTAAACGTATCAATAGGATATGTACTATTGAAGTAAAAGATTAATCCATTGCTAGCAAATACACCATTGCTATAAGCATCACTAACCTCTTGAGCTGTTAATGCTCTATTGTATATCCTTACTTCATCTACATCACCTATGAAGTACCTATTGTTACCATTGGAGTCTTTGCCTATAGTTAATGGAGTATTGCTGGTATGAGGAATAGCAGTAATATTAGTCCTTGTAGCAACCAATGAACCATCAACGTATAGGTTAAGAGTAGAACCATTGAATGTTAATACTGCATAATGCCATTGACCATCATTATATGTATTTGGTGAAGTAACAAAGTAATCCCTGCCATTAGCATCCTCAAATCCTGCTTGTACTTTGCCTCTAACACCTTGGTTAGATCCTGTTATCCATATACCATAGTTCTGCTGTGGAGTGCCAAGAGTATCACTCTGGAATCCTCCTTTATTGACTATTAATGCTACAAGTGTATTATTGTTCATGGTTGTTCTGAACCATGCTGATACTGTGAACTGCTGCTGTAACCTTAACTCTTGACTATCAGGTATGCTTACAAAGTTGCTACCAGTTGAAGTGAAGTATGGAGCATAGTTGTAGAGGCTACCTCCACCACCACTCTGTGCCCTAGCATAATCACTATTCTGTATACTCTGAAGTAGGAGTATAGTTGCTAATATGATTGAAATACCCTTATACATCACTCTGCATTGTAGTAAGGGCGATATAAGGTTTTTGTAAGTCTAATATGTAATATTGAGTATATAACATGGTATACCAACTCTAGCAAATTATTTATATCATTTATCAAGATATCTCATAGAGTTCTCATAGAGTAAAGATGTGGTGGAATCATAATCCATCCCAAGTGTGTTAGCAACAGCATATGCAACACTTATCAAGAATGATGGTACTGCCATCATGTTGTTGAAGCATGAACCGTATCTTACTGGTCCATCAGTCTCTATAAGCACTAGATCCCTTGCAGTGTTGCTCAAGAGCACCTGCTTCTCCTTAGAGTAGACCAGCACTGGTCCATAGGATACATAATAGCCTTTGCTGTTTGCTGTAGCAAGCTGCTTCTTGCTTCCGGAGAACCAATGGAGTAATACGCCTTTTATCCTGTATGAACTCAAGGTATCTATAACATCATCAACAGCCCTCCTTGAGTGTATAGATACAGGCTTACCATACCTCTCTGCTATGCTGAGCATCCTCTCAAATACCTTGATCTGTGCCTTGAACTCATCCCCATCCTTTACTATTGCTCTATCAAGCCCTATCTCCCCTATACCTTTGATCCTTGATATGTTTGACTCTATGAATGCAGATATCCTATCCAGATCATCTTCTTCCATTAGGTTATCACAAGCATCGCTACCCCTCTCTCCCTTCCTATCAAGGTTTATACACCATGGATGCAACCCAACGAATGGTATTATAACATCGCTATACCTCTCTGCTAATTCAAGGTTCCTCTCACCAGTCTTCAGATCCATCGATACCGATACTGCACTTATACCAAGGCGCCTGAGCATCCCCACAATTATATCCTCAATACCAGTATAATCATCATCGGTAAGGTGTACATGTGCATCTATCATCATTATATTGATGAGATGCTATCACTGTAAATAAATTTTAATACTTCGTTAGGGATATGCTTAGGGATGCCAGAGCAAGATGTTGAGTTGAGCCTTGCCCCAATGTACAGGATAATAAAGAAGGCTGGTGCAGAGAGGGTTAGTGATGATGCTGCAGATGAGTTGAGGAAGGTGCTTGAGGAGGTAGGAATCATCATCGCTAAGCATGCAGTTGAGCTTGCTGGGCATGCTGGTAGGAAGACCGTTAAGGCTGAGGATGTGAGGCTTGCATCTAAATCTATGTTGAAGATAGGTTGACTAACTATTATTGGCTGATGATACCATCAATAATCAGTCTGGTCATGGTTTAAATTGTTCATGGTTGAAGTATCAATAGGGAGCTGTGGTGTGGTGGGGTGGCAGAGCGGCTATGCGCCCGCCTGCAGAGCGGGTATACAGGGGTTCGAATCCCCTCCCCACCTTCTTTCCTTTATGTTAATTAACAGGTAACCTGCATGATGATATCATACTAAATAGTGTGATCCTTTGCTTTTTTCATATAGACCTGTATCTTGTATGGCCTATTCTCATTCTTATGGTAATAGAGTACCTTTATACCATGCTTAAGGTGTATTACCTCTACTCTATCATTCTGCTTAACTATACTATCATAATCCCTTAGATACTCCATTAGTTCATCCCTGCTCATGTTGATTAGTTCACTGCTTGACCTTATCCTTACCCTCTTCATTCACAACATATCTGCATCTCCAAATAATAAATATTTTTTAGCAATAATCTTAATCTAGAATATATTCTAAAAATAGGTCTCTCTGTTATATTTTAATCCATTCCAGTCTTTTGTAAGAAACATTTATAGCAAAATCTTATAATTAATAAGTATATTGAAGAGAGAGATTATAAGCGATATTTATGAGGTGATAAGGAAAGGGATAGAAAATTATAGGGCTGCTACCGATACTGTTGCAAAGACTGATATATATGATATAGTTGAGGATACTTTCAACTCACTGCTAAAGGTAGAGGATGATGCTATATCAGTTGAAGAGGTGAGCCACTGTCTTAGAGAGGCATACTTTGAGCGTAAGAGCCCTATGGAGCGTACGCAGAAGCAGATGCTTGAGGTTATAATACAGAGGGGTATACTTAACACATTTGCAAAGCCTGTTAGGGGTGAGGTGAGCATAGAGAGTAGTGATGATAACTATAGTAAAAGAGAGAAGATAAGACTTGTAGGCATTGCAGATAGGGTTGAGGATGATTGTGTTATGATGTTTAGAATAGTTAAGGAGTTGCCAGAGATCCCATACGCAGAGCACTTCATGCAGATGAATGCGTATCTGCACATATTCAACAAGGAGGAAGGGGTGATAGTGTACTTTGATAACGATGGCAATGAGGTAGAGTTCATAGTACCAAAGAATGAGGCGCTCTATAGAGAGACTATACGGAGGGTTAGGATACTGCATACGCTGCTTAAGAACGGTGTAGTGCCAGTGGTTGAGCCATCCAACATGTGTAGTACATGTCCATACAATGAACTATGCTACTACCCATCAGAGGATAAGGAAAGGACAGGCTTCTGGTCAAGGGGTAGATGGAGTGAGTTGAAGAAGCAGGGTAGCAGTGGAGAGGAGAAGTTCTGGTAGCAGCATGTTATGATGGTTGTTGAAGAGTAGGAGGTCTGTGTATGTCTTTAAGGTTGAAGAGGATGAAGGAGAAAGAGAGGAGGGAGAGAAGGAAGAGGTACATTGTAGTGATAGGTATAGCAGTGATTGCAATTACAATAGCAGTGTATTATGCCAAGGAGACTGGAACATACAAGAATAGTAGAGTATGGAGTTTCGATTCATATGCAAAAGGAGTCATACCAGAGGGCTTCTCCTCAACAGATAAGCATTGGAGTATAATAGCAGATCATGATCTTGCGTACTCTAAGCCAAATGTGATCATGCATTCAAGTAGCAAGGATGGTGATAATGCTAGTGATAATAGCAGCAGTAGTAGTAATAGTAGTAATGATGGTGATGGTAATGGTGCAGATACCAATGTTGATACATCATCTTACCTCTACTCCCTACTGATAAACTCTGAAGGGGTTTACAGCAACTTTAAAGCAAGTGTTAATGTAAAGATAACAGGCAATGGGAGTGCTGGTCTAGTATTCAGGTTCATAGACTCTTCACATTATTTTGTTCTCATGGTAGATGCAGCAAATGATAGGTTCTCACTCTGCAGGATGGACCCTGGAAGGCTGCTATGCTTACATGATGCATCGGTAAGTATAGAGAATGATAGATGGTACAATATAACAGCACATGTATCAACACAAGCCATAGTAGGCTATCTTGATGGTGAACCTCTCCTAAAGAGGTATGATCAGCACTATATGAGTGGTATGATAGGGTTATGGGCTAGAAGTAATACTAGCGCTTTCTTTGACGATCTTCAAATATACTATTAAGAAACATTCTATGATAGTTTCTTAACATTTCTTTACTATAATATTATTATTCTGATGGTGATTATATTTACTATCATAGTTCCTTGCATAAAAATGAAAAAATCATTTATAATATATTATGGTTATAAATCTAATGAATAGGATATCGTTAAGTAAGAGAGTGCTGCTCGTTGTAGCAGTTGCAGTACCATTGCTTGTAGGCTTCATAAGTATGAATCAAGTATTTGGACAGTTTGGTGAACTGCTCCTCCCCAAGCCTGAAGAGATAACAGAATACCATTGCTCTGGTAACCCTCTACCATGTATAGATCCTGGGGATACAGCATTCATGTACACAGCAGCTGCTCTAGTCATGATAATGACCCCTGGAGGAGTAGGCTTCCTATATGGAGGTTTGACTAGGAGGAAGAATGCTGCTACAGTGATACTTCAAGCATTCTTGGTATATGCAATAGTAAGCATACAATGGGTTATATGGGGCTACTCACTCACATTTGGACCAGATGCTACAGGGCATGGTTTCATAGGTTCGTTTGATTGGCTAGGACTCAACAACGTGCTACATAATGCACCAGCAGATGTGTATGCTCCAAGCATACCACATATAGCATTTGTGATGTTCCAGTTGATGTTCGCAGCTATAACACCCGCACTAGCAGTTGCAGGATATGCAGATAGGGTAAAGATGAGTGCATTCATGATACATGTAGTCCTATGGAGTACGTTCGTGTACGACTTTGTTGGGCACTGGAACTGGTCACTAGGAAGTCAAGGAACATCTATTGGTTGGTTAGCAGCACTAGGTGCACTTGACTTTGCTGGAGGCACCGTTATACACATAACATCTGGCTTTGCTGGTCTAGCATCTGCGATGTACATTGGTAGGAGGATAGGTTATGGTAAGGTTCCATTCACCCCACACTCAATACCATTCGTACTCCTTGGAGCAACCCTACTATGGTTCGGTTGGTTTGGATTCAACCCTGGTAGCGCTGGTGCTGCTGGTGCACTTGAGAGCCAAGCATTCCAGAATACAAACGTTGCAACTGCAGTTGCTGCACTATGGTGGATGTTCCTGAGCTGGGCACATACTGGGAAGACCAGTGCTGTTGGTGCTGCAAGTGGTGCTATAGCAGGTCTAGTAGCTATAACACCAGCATCTGGTTTTGTAGGTACATGGGCATCTATAATAATAGGCTTTGCTGCAGGAACCGTATGCTTCTACTGCCTTCTTATAAAGAATAGAGGTAGGATAGATGATGCCCTTGATACATGGCCTATACATGGTATGGGTGGTGTTGTTGGTGCACTCTTAACAGGTACGTTTGCTGAGAAGCGTATAAACCCACTAGGTGATGATGGTATATTCTTTGGCAATCCAATGCAGCTTGCTGAGAATGCAGCAGGTGCAGCTGCTGCAGCGGCATGGGCATTTGGTATAACCTTGCTAATATGGAAGATACAAGATGTAATATGGCCTGGAGGAGTAAGGGTCACGCCTAGAGAAGAGGAGATTGGGCTTGATATAGCACAAGTAGGAGAGAAGGCGTATACAGAGGAGTAGCCTGCTTAGCCTAGTTGGTACTAGATAAATGAAGATGATGATGAGGATGATGGAGATGGAGATGATGATATGTCATCTATTAAATACATCTTTGTTTTTATTGACTTGATTTGATTATGATGAGTGGTTATGGATAGATGGATGGTATTCATCGTATCCCAGTTTGTTAGTGCTACGCTAGGCTTCCTGTGGGGTGTATCTACAGGTAACCTACTCTTCATATATATAGGAGGTCTCTTCTTTGCTATAGGAGTATTTGCAGTGACTAGATGGGGATATGATAGGTTCTTCGGACGCAAAGGTAAGAGAGGAGGAAGGGAGAAGGGAAGAGGAGGCAGAAATAGATGAATTAATGGATGGATGGATATCTAAATATATTTATTTAATGAGCAGAAATAAAAAGTACCATAACAATTGATCTTTACAATATTAGTCTGAATTTAATGAATGTGGTTAATTTACATCTAACCTGCTAAAGAATAATAAAAATATATTAATTTTCTTAACCAGATAGATTCTATGGCTGAAGCAGGTATAGCAATATTTATAGCGACGATGGTAGCATTAGGTATAGTAACTGCTATACAATTCGCTGAGAGAGCCTATAGATATAAGAGGATAGCCATGGGTTTACATGCTGGTACGTATGGCTTCACATACGAATCCTCAAAAGAGTATGGTGAGAAGACCACAGACTCGCCAGCAGAGAAGCAGTAAGAGTAGAGATTCCAGTGTTAGTAAGTTAGTATATGCTGTAAAATATAGGTGGGAGATGTGTATTGAGATGAGGTATTGTAGATAGGAGGAGAAGATGGTGAGGGTTAATCTTGATGATGATGAGCATATAATAGCCATACTACCAAAGGTATGGTTGAATGAGACTGGACTATTAGGATTGTTGAAGAGGAGTAAAGAGGGCATCCTTGTTATGACCAATAAGAGTCTTGTATTTGTAGCAAAGCGTATGGTAGTTACAAGGGATGAGATTAGTAGGTATATCGATCTTGATGAGAGAATAGTTAAGGTATCTAATAGAAAGGGCTACTTTGAGAAGGACCTAGATGAGGATATATCTAATGAGAAAGATAGTGTAGTGATACCATTAATCTCAATAATAGATGTAATGGAGGTGAAGATAAGAAGATCCAAGTTCCTTAGGGTAGTATTCATCACAGATGATGGCAAGAGCAAGGCATATGATTATGGTATTGCAGAGAGCATAACAAGCTACCCTATAAGGCAACCATTGCTCTTCTATGATATAAGTTGGGAACCATGGATAAGGCTGATAAATGCTTATAGATAGATAAATGGATGAGGATGGATAAAGAGAGTAAAATGGTGCATAAGTAAGGTATTATTTTATTGGTGAGAGAGGCTAGGCTATAGATATGAGCGAAGGATCTTCATGGCTTCTCTTATTATGTTAGCATCATAATATTTATCATCATCATAGCCACTACTATTATAATAATTATAATCTCTTGCAGGTTGCTTATCTTCATTCCCTACCCTATTCTTTATATCACTATTCACATAACCCTCTCCACTCTTCCTATCCACTCCCTCTTCTACTTTATCTAGTATATCGATATATAGGAATGCCACATCACTTACGCTCTTCCTGTACTTGAATATCTCTAGTTCATAGGACCCACCCTTTGTGATACACAATGCTAGATCTACATACAACTTCCCATCATACTCAGCCTTTAACCTCCTATAGTTATCTGATATATCAAGTAACTTGAGGAATACCCATGTATTCTGGAGTATTCTTGATCTACAATACATTATAAATGCATATTTCTTACCCTTCTCCTTATTACCTATGCTATGAACCTCATCATTCTTATAATCTCTACCCTCATCTACTCTATCTGTCTTAGCCTCCTCCTCTTCTCTTATATCATAATCACCCTCTTCTATCTTAACCCCAATCTCTACAAACCTTATCTTTATCTCATCATCTGGCCACAATTTGATAATCTTGTCCCATGCCTCCTTTAACCTCTTTTTATTATCAAACAATAAAAGTATACATGGATATACGTGGCGAAGACTATAACCTAGTCCTATAAATTCATCGAACCATCTAGTATTGTAACTGAGCATTATATTATATTATTGGTATTATTATTTAATATTTTGAGGATAAAAATAAACCAATAGATCTCTTAATAGAACCAGCACCAGAGAAGGAGCATGAGGGAATTGCAGCTTCTGCTACTAAAGATCCAATTTATATACGTTATATCACTCCCAATCCTTGTAGAGAGAAGGAGGATATTACAGAAATGTAGCAGAAAGCCCCATGCTTCAAAATAGGGTGAATACATTATTTATATAGTTAGGATATGCTAGAGTAGCTTATTAAGGTTAAGAAGAACATCAAGGCTAACCATTGTGTTAAGGAGGAGGAAGAAGTTAATGCGTGGATACGAGAACGAGAACTATTAGTGCTACCTTCATGACGATGAGACCGCAATTATACATACTCTGCTACAAAGCAACAAGCAGAAGATTGCTAAAGCCATAAAGGAAGGAGAGTGTCCTCTATCCTTAGAATGGATTCTAAGGGATGCGATTATGGTTCTAGGTAATCTTAGGTATAAGGATAAGAAGGACATGTATCTGCATCACGTATGGAGAGTTTATATCCTCTCACTTCTCTATATATAATGGATGAGTAAGTATAGAGAGAGGTTAAGAGTTGCAGATGACTTTAAGGATGTATTTGCCATAGTGAAGGATGCTGTAGAGGATAGGTTTGGGATGAGGAGAGCAGGTCTCAACCTTCTGCTTCAAGATATGCCATCGTTCATTGGTGCATACCATGTGCTAGGTTCCAACTCTATAGTGATTAACAGGCATCTGCTTAATGCTGTTAAGAGTATAGCAAGGAGTAAGGAGGAGTACAACTCATACATACTCGTTGTGCTTGCACATGAATATCTGCATAGCTTAGGTGTAGTTGATGAGTACAAGGTTAGAACCATGACCTATGAGTTGTGTAGAGACCTCCTTGGCGATGAGCATACAGCAACCATCATGGCTAAAGGTGATCCCATCTCATACTTCCCTGAGTTGAGGAGGCTAACAAGGCTAGCATTTGGGAGAGAGTATGAACTAGTAAAGGAGTTCGATACCTCTAATCTATCGTACATTGCATAATTCGTAAGATAATTACAAACGATTATTTAGCAGTTTGCACATATTAGTAATATTGGTGAGTAAGTTGATGAATCAGGATAATAATGGTGAGGGTAGAGAGGAGAGTATAGAGGATCTAACCTCCAAGGTATTCAAGTTGATAGTTGAGCAGGGCAAAGAGGGTATACTGCAAAGCAGGTTATGGAAGGAACTCAACCTAACAAGCAGGGATGGCTCAAGGATAGCCATGAGGCTAGAAAAGAGAGGGTTGGTTACAAGGCAGAGGGTTCTAGAGAATGGGAGGTGGACGTTCAGGTTAATAGCAGTGAGGCTCCCACTCGATACTACAAGCATAGAGGGTGCGCCATGCATAACATGCAACCTTGAGAGTATGTGCACCGTTGATGGTAGCGTGAGTCCAAATACATGCAGGTTGATAGAGAACTGGGTTCTGGTGGAGATGAGCAAGAAGATAGATGAAGAGAAGGGGAGTGAGGCCACTACTACTTCTACACCTTCGCCTTCTACTCCTACCGCTACCAGTTAGGTGCATGTAGGGTACAAGCATACAGGAATGAGCAAGAATGAGGTTGGATGAGGCTAGACGTGATTACTATAGGAGGCTTGCAAAGGAGAGAGGTTACAAGAGTAGGGCTGCATACAAACTGCTTGAGATCAACAGATCCTTCCATATATTTAGAAAGGGAGATAAGGTTCTTGATATAGGATGTTATCCTGGTGGCTGGTTACAGGTTGCTAGTAGTGCTGTTGGTTCTGATGG
>BEHG01000003.1 GCA_002898655.1 archaeon HR04 | reverse complement strand
ACTTGTACTATGGAATATATCGAATGAGATACCAAAGGCTCTAAAGTCTTGCTCATCCCTATCATGCCAATGCTTAACATACTCCTCTGGACTCTTACCTTCCTGCTCAGCCTTTATGAGTATTGGTGTGCCAAAGTCATCACTAGCACATACATGGTATGCCTCATAACCCTTGAGCCTAAGGTACCTTGTCATTATATCTGCTGGAAGGTAGGTTGATGCTACATGCCCTAGATGGATCTCTCCATTAGCATATGGGAGTGCACTAGTCACTATTACCCTCTTCCTATCATCGCTTTTATTGCTACTATTCATACCCCATATAGCACCAATACGTTAAATAAACCAATAGATCACCTTGTAAGGTAGGTTATTATACCCTTAACACTATTCCTTATCGAGTTGATTATATAGGGGGGAGGAGGTATGCCACTCTTCTTATACTTAACATGCTCTACCATCCTATCCTCTATTGCTTTATGTGAGTAGCCCTCGCTCAGTAACTGCCTTATTATACCAACCCACTCATTGATACCCTCTCTTGTTGCATTGAATACAGCATCTGGCTCACTGCTTATACCAAAGTGTGGCATGAAGAGCATCTTAACATCTAGCCTACTGCTCAACCTCTCAACCGTTGCTATTGCCTCATCAGCATCGAATGATGGAGGAGGGGTTGTAGGTATGTAGCATGGATAGTCTGGGTAGAGCATGCTTACAGAGTCAGCAGTAATAAGCATAGGCTTGCTACCATTTATATATACTGCTATCTGGTGTGGTGCATGCCCCTCTGCAGTAATGCATCTTAACTCAAGACTGCCTAGGTTGATAGTATGCTCATCACCCTTGCTTACACCTATTATTGCATTATCCTCTGGCTCAACAGCTATAGGATAGCCGAATGACTCTGCATAATCCCCGAATACTTGCTTCACACTTGCTATCAACCTGCTAGGGTCTATAAGATGCTTAACAGCCCTTTCATGTGCAACTATCTTACTCTTAGCCTTGCTACCTTTAGCGATATGCCCAACAGCACCAGCATGATCTAGATGGAGATGGGTTGGCACTATCCAATCTATATCCTTGATGCCTATATTCAAGGTAGCAAGGGACCTGAGCAGTTCATCTATGCTTGATGCATAGCCAGTATCAACCAGTGCTACCTTGCCAGTGCTATCAACTATGAGATAACAGGCTACTGCCCTTGCATTCCCTAAAGCAACTGTATCAACAAGGTATACCTTGCCTCTACCATGATCAATATCTATGCTATTGAGTATCATTATTCATCGAGCCTCATTAATTGATCATAGCATAATAACTCAACTATTTAACTCCTTGCCTACCTATCTACTATTATCTATCTATTCCCTTTCCTTCATCCCTTCCTTTCTTATTACTTTTAATGACTATCTATCTCTACTACCTACCTATCTATCTATCTATAACCATCTCCTTGCATAATCCAACTGCTCCTTAGTAGGCTCATCTATCCTTATGCCCATAGCCTCTAGAGCATTGATAGCAACCTGCCTATCTATCTCCTCTGGCACACCATACACCTTATTCTCCATCCTAGCATGGTTCTTCACCACATACACTATTGAGAGCAGCTGATTTGCAAATGATAGTGCCATGACCTCTGGTGGATGCCCCTCAGCAGCAACAAGGTTTGCTATCCTACCCTTTGCTATCAGATATATGCTCTTCCCATCCAGCCTGTACTCCTCAAGATTCTCTCTAACAACTCTCCTCTCCCTAGCATTGCTCTCAAGCCATCTAACATCTATCTCAACATCGAAGTGCCCAGCATTTGCAAGAATAACACCATCCTTCATAGCCTTGATATGCTCTTGCCTAACAACGTCTATCTGCCCAGTAGCAGTAACTACGATATCAGCATACCTTGCTGCCTCATCCATTGGCATAACAGCAAACCCATCCATGTGTGCCTCTAAAGCCTTGATTGGATCAACCTCTGTAACTATAACCCTAGCACCCATGCCCCTTGCCCTATTGGCTATACCCTTACCAACCCATCCATACCCTGCCACAACAACTACCTTCCCAGCAAGGAGTATGCTTGTTGCTCTCAATATACCATCTATAGTGCTCTGCCCTGTACCATACCTATTATCGAATAGATGCTTAGTGTATGCATTGTTAACTGCTATAACAGGATAGGCTAGTTGCCCTTCTGCTGCTAATGCCCTCAACCTTATAACACCAGTAGTTGTCTCTTCAGTACCCCCAATTGGCTTGTAGTTGCTCTTGCCCTTGAACTCCTTATGGTAGAGTACATGCATATCAGAACCATCATCTGTAATTGTAGTAGGTCTATTTGCAAGTACTGATCTTATGCAAGAGTAGTACTCATCCATGCTCTCATCCCTCCATGCATAAACATCTATACCTTGGGAGGCAAGGAATGCTGCAACATCATCCTGTGTACTCAATGGGTTAGCAGCACAAAGGCTTACATCAGCACCAAGGGTCTTTGCACCCATAACAAGCACGGATGTCTCCTTTGTAACATGGAGGCAGAATGCTACCTTTATACCATGCAATGGGCTCCCATCCTTTAGCCTATCTATGCTCTTAGCAAGTATAGGCATATGCTTACTAGCCCACTCATACGCTAACCTTCCTTTATCTACTGATGCTGTATCTGCAACCTTAGGCATACGATACGAATGGTTTTATTAATGGTATATTAAACCTTTCATATGCCACTCTTCAGGGTAGCAAGGAAGGATGAGATACCCATAGGCAGAGGCAGGCAGTTTAGAATAAACGGGAAGGATATAGCAGTATTCAACGTTAATGGCAATTACTATGCTACAGAGGCTTACTGTAGGCATCAGGATGCACCACTTGCTGATGGTACCCTTTATGGTGAGGTTGTTGAGTGCTTCATGCATAGATGGCATTACAATGTTAAGGATGGAAGGTTGTTGGATCATATAAAGGGTGTAAGGCTTGAGACCTATAGGGTTGAGGTTAGAGGGGATGAGATATACGTTGAGCTGTGATTGTAATGAACAGCTAATGGGTAGAATCAGAACATCTCTGTTAGATTAATTACTTAACCACAACCACAATATATCAGAAAACTAACTAAATATTTCTAATGCTGTCATCAAGTAAAAGAATGATGGTAAGCGCTGACCTTGCAGATATGTATAGCAATATACGCATCATCCTATCTAGAAGTATATACAAGATTGTTGGTGTGAAATACAAATAACCAATCACAAGAATTGATATGAACTGCTATATTGATCATTACCAAAGACCTTAGCATAAACGATTCGCAGAGTGCGTATCATTTCATAAACTAGCAGATTCTGCACTTAACAATGGTTATCAAGGAGCATGGTTGAGATTGGCTATGTTGTTTATAAGCAATAATAATAATCAAAGCCAGATGGTTTGCAGAGTACTTAACGATCATGATTGATTGTTGCCCTGATGGACTCTTTTATGCCAGTAAAGTTACTAGCATTCAACTCCATAAGCAACTATTCCAATAAGTGGTAGCATGCTATAGATGGTTGATTAATTACAACCTATTAGTGAACTTCCTCAAGGTCTCTCAGCAGTTATAGTAGCAAAGGTGTAGAGCATACAGTGAGATTACATTTACTGCATAATGATGCTCAGACAGGATATTCTTGGTAGAGATTGGGTGATAAAGCAAGGCATAGAAGAAGGGATGGTGCAAGGCAATATATAGGCACCACAGCATATCTACACAGCATATCTACAATAATACTCCTTTTTATTCTGTTTGTTGTATTTAGGCTTCGATAGTAAGGTTAAGATATGCTTCAGAGCATGTATGATAATAATGATGATGATAAGCATAGTTGTAAACAAGGATAAGAAGGGGCTCATGCTAGACCTTGCTGCATATGTTGCTGAGCATCTCCCTACTATACCAGCACTCAAGCAAGATAGGATAGTGCTGGATGAACTTGCCCACATTGATGTAGAGGAGGTATGCTCAACCATAAGATCATTCATGGGCATGAGAAGGGTCAACTATTCAATGTATGTTGATCATCCTAGAAGGGAGGTTACACTATACATAGAAGGTAGTAGTAATGAAGAAGGTAAGGATACTAACAATACCTATAAGGCTCAAGGTCTACTCATCTGCCCACACTGCAACTATACTACAGAGTATGCTGATATCCTAAGCATACACATAAGGGCTCACTACATCTAGTAAATCCATGTTACACTCCTCTCCTCCTCCCTAGCAAGTTCATTCAACCTACTCATAACCTCAGATCTTAACCTCTCAACACTCTTAAACTTCTGCACCATTCTACCATCAACTATAAGATCCTTGAGTAGTGTCCTGTACCCTTGCTCCTCAAGCCTCCTAGATGCCTCAGAGCCTGCAAGTGTTACAACATCCCTATAGCCTAGCCTGTATACCTGCTTTTTACCAGCCATATCACCCCTCTTTGCTATTGCTCTACCATCAACCTCAACCACCTTGAATGAGAAGTCAACTGGAG
Organism: archaeon HR04; assembly: GCA_002898655.1. Lineage (GTDB taxonomy): Archaea > Thermoproteota > Nitrososphaeria > Nitrososphaerales > Nitrosocaldaceae > Nitrosocaldus. The sequence continues at coordinate 27,086 of BEHG01000003.1, read as the reverse complement.
GAGCAGCACTAACACTAGTCCCAACACCAAAGCCATCAACCACATCTCTCAACTCTTCTATCTCCTGCTCATCCAAGCCTCCAGATACAAAGATCTTCACACCTCTACCCCCTCTTATGCTCAACTCCCATCTAACCTCCTCTACTATCCTCCTCCTATTACCCCTCCTACTTGATGGGGTATCAAGCCTAACACCATACAGCCTATCGCCTAACAACTCCAGAGCCATGATTGCTTCAGCCTTCTCATCGTAGAGCGTATCTATCAGCATTATCCTCCTCACATCCTCTGGCATTGAGGAGTCGAATGCCTTCCAAGCATCCTTCTGGCTACCAAATGCAAGGATAAGTGCATGTGGCATGGTACCTATAGGCTTTACATTCATAAGTTCACCAGCAAGCGTGTTGGATACAGCATCGAACCCTGCTATGTATATTGATCTCTCTATCATAGGTGCTAAAGCAGGATGTGCCCTTCTTGTGCCAAAGGAGAAGAGTAGTCTATCCCTTGCTGCAAGCCTTATCCTTGCTGCCTTGCTTGCTATACCTGATGATGAGCAGAGGAATCCTAGGATTGGGTTCTCAAGCACTGCTATATCTGAATAGTTAGCCTCTATCTGGAGCACTGGCTCATAGACTGTTGATGATACTTGGAAGATCTCGCCCTCATCCATCGCCTTTACGTTTACACCCTTCCTCCCTTCTAGCAACTTTGCCACTTCGTATATGCCAAGCACTATACCCCAGTTATCTTCCACTGGAAGGTGCCTTGCAAATACCTCTATTGTAACCCTAGGATTCTTACCTGCATGCTTTAGAACCTGCTGGGTGTAGAGGAAGTATACATCAGTCGTCTTGCCTTGCATTATCTCCTCTTCTTTAGCAATCCAGAACAGCCTATCCTTCAGATCACCATGCTTATCCATATCCATAATGTAGTAGAAGAAGAAGGAGGTTGGTTAAAAACCAATATAATTAATAATAGTAGTTCAATACCATTGATTCATCTGTATAATTTACTAATCTACTATATATATATATATCACATGCTATTTTTCCAGTTTAATGAGGGAAGATTTAATAAAAACAGCAGTAATAAGTATCATCATGGCAGCAGTAACAGCAGCAAGCGTGGTAACTGCTCATGCTGTATCATATGACTCATCCAATGGGGTATCTACTGGCTATCCAGGAGTAGGAGGAGCAAAAGGCAGAATAATGATAACATCTCCTTATATAAGTGCACAGGGTTTTACTGCTGGGCATAGGGATTATATGGTTTATGTGTATCTAGTTAACAGAGAGAAGGTAGGTACTATAGGTGCTGGTTGGCTAGCATATAAGGATAGTAGTAACATTATAAGGAAGTTATCACTTGTGTATGTTGGTGATTCACGCTATCCAGCAGCAGTTCATAATCTAACTGTTGATGTATCATCTCAAACTTGGATAGATGCTACTGTAAGGCAGAATGAAGTTAATAGTAACTGTTGGTCAGCATCAACCTATGGGCAGACATACAACTGGTGCTTTGATCCAATTCTGACTAATGGTATTGCTGCAGGAAGTAATGCAAGATCAAAAGAGTTGTATAGCAGAGGGGTTAGCGATATGCCAGGATTGTTTGATCAGTTGAAGTTCTATGATTGGAATAGAAGTGGTTGGAGGTATTTTAGCGAGAGCAATAACTACAAATGCTTAAGTATTGGAGGATATGTACTTGATTGGCTTGCAAAGTATAGCAATGCCCCTGGCAATGCTCAGATAGACAAGGTAGGCACAGGTCCAAGGACATACACTACTGATGATTGCACCGATAATCTAGATACAGATGCATGGAGACCATATCCATATGAGTAGAGGTGGTATTGTATTATGAAATCTATAGCATTTGTAATACCAGTTATAGTATCAGCGTTGTTAGTAATTGCACTGACAATTATAGATGGTGGTAATAGTGCATTACTGCCTACAACATCACCAGCCAATGTAAGTGCAGATGCTAATGTATATGGATGCGAGCCAGAGTCTCTAGATGATGTTAAACTTAACTTCCCAGTAAGGGAGCCAACGTATCTTCCCGAGGGGTACAGACTGGAAGTAGTAGATATATTCTCATACTCTATGCCTCCAGGTGCAGATAATGTGGTTACATTATACTATGCAAAGCATGAGATGTGTCATGGAATACAACCAGATTATCCAGGGGATGTTATAGTTATACTTGTGGCTGATATAGAGCAGCCAGCAAAGAATGGCGATAAATTTGCTCAGATGGTTATCAATGATCCAGTTGAATACTTCAAGAGGGATATTGAATCATACAATAGTGTTATACCAGATGCTGCCAAACTCATAGATAAGCCAGAGAGCGTTATACCATTGGCAAGGATGATAGAGGTTAATGGGTATGTAGGTATTGCTAGAGAGCCTATGAAGGGCTACAACGTATTTATAATAAATGATGGTGAGAGGAGTAAGAAGGTTGTTGAAGAGCTTAGTGAGGTACGTGCAGGCTTTGTAAACTTTTACCATGAGAAGGATAGAACTATGTACATTATAAAGTCAACATTCCCAGTAGAGGAGATGCTCAAGATAGCAGAGAGCATACGCTAAGCATATATAACCTTATTATTTTTTATCAAGGATCATTGCCTGAACATCTTTGCACACTTCAAACATGGTTATCTATGAGCAGTATAGAGGCAAGATAACCACATCCATAACAACCTTCATAGAGTTAATGCTACTTGCTAAAAGATACTCTTTAGATGAGGCTTACAAGTAGTGTTATGAGCATATGTAATATGATGAGAGACCTCTTAAAGCAGCAATAAGGGATGGTGTAAATGTATTCTATACATTCCATGCAGCATACTACAATGGCAAGATTATAGGCTCGCTGTGTATGATAACTTGGAATAGAAAGGAGAGGAGAGGAGAAGAGGAGGGGAAGAGAAGAAGGAGGATATATGGTACTCAACTGATTCTAATTCTAAAAGATTGATGATGTGTTGCTGTAGTGCTACTGCTGTAATGCCCTTCTGCACGTCTCCTTCACATCATAGACTTTGAGGTTTATAACCTTGCCATCTATCTTTACCTGCATATCCCTGTATGCTACCATCTCAACTTCCCTCCCTTCCTTCACTGCACTATCGATGTAATAGTGTATCCTCCTAGCATCCTCATCAGCATCAGCATGGTTCTCAAATGCATAGAGATGGGTTATCTCATGCGATACCCTTCTTGCTAGTTCAAGCATATCTAGATATGAGTGTATAGAGAGATCCCTATCAAGGCATATAGCAATTGTATACCTTCTCCCATGCTTGATGCATACACCATACACGGATCTATAGCCTTCGCTAACATTTGCAAATTGGGTTATGCTATCCTGTCTGCATACAACAAGTTCACTCTTCATAGCAAGCCTTATCCCCTCTATCATGCCTAGAGAGAAGAAGATCTTTAACGCAATATATCTAGCAACATCCATGAGCAGTTGGTTTGCATCCCCTTTTGCTGGAAAGAACCTCATATACTACTCTACTATGCTTATTCTTGATAAGTGAACTATCATCACCAAATGCTAGAAATGATTAAATAAAAGGCGCATAGAAGTGGATGAGGGTCAAAATTCAAGCGATGCGTAAGGTGTATGATGGCTACAAGGCTGTTTTGATGCTTGAGGATGGTAGCATATTCAAGGGCATTGGATTTGGCTACCCATGTAGGGTTATTGGGGAGGTTGTATTCAACACAGGCATGGTTGGGTACACAGAGGCACTAACAGACCCATCCTATAGGGGACAGATGCTATGCCTAACCTATCCATTGGTAGGGAACTATGGTGTACCATCGTATAGCATAAAGGATAGGTTTGGGCTACCAAAGTACTTCGAGGCTGATAGCATACAGGCTAAAGCATTGATAATACATGAACTCTCCCCCTATGCTAATCACTGGGCAGCATCAAAGACATTAGACCAATGGCTTTATGAAGAGCGTATCCCAGGAATACATGGGATAGATACTAGGGAGTTGACTAAGCGCTTGAGGGTTAAAGGTGTTATGATGGGAGTGTTAGAGGTATCAAAGGATGATATAAGCATTGAGGATCTCAAGAGGGAACTTAATAATGCTCAAAGGTATGATGAGATAAACTTCGTTGAGGAGGTATCAACCAAGCATGTTATAGAATACAGTGTAGATGAGCCTAATGGTACTGTAGTGCTAATAGATACTGGAACAAAGTACAGCATAATAAGGAACCTGCTCCGTACTGGTTATGATGTTGTTAGGCTTCCATACAACTCAAGCATATCAGATGTACTCTCATACAAGCCTGATGGTGTGCTCTTGAGTAATGGACCAGGTGACCCAAGGTTGTGCAGAGAAACTATAGAACTTGCTAGAGACCTTCTTGATAGAGATATGCCAGTGCTTGGGATATGCTTGGGGGAGCAGATACTTGCACTTGCATCTGGTGCAGAGACATACAAGTTGCAGTATGGGCATAGGGGGCAGAACAAGCCATGCATAAACCTAAAGGATGGGAGATGCTACATAACAAGCCAGAACCACGGCTACTGTGTAAAGCCAGATACCCTTAAAGGCACCAACTTCGATGTATGGTTCCTTAACGCTGATGATAAGACTGTTGAGGGTATAATCCATAATGATAAGCCTATAATAGCTGTTCAATTCCATCCAGAGGCAGCCCCAGGACCATATGACTGTATGTACATCTTCGATATGCTTGCTGATATGATGAGAGGGGGTTAGTTGGAGGAATGCCATTACAGAGTGTAAGGAAGGTTCTGGTTCTTGGGAGTGGGGGGATAAAGATAGGGGAGGCAGGGGAGTTCGACTACTCTGGGAGCCAGTGCTTAAAGGCTATAAGCGAGGAGGGTATACAGACTATACTGGTTAACCCAAACGTAGCAACCATACAGACTGATACAAGGCTTGCTGATAGGGTCTATCTCCTTCCAGTAACCCCAACCATGGTTGCTCGTGTTATAGAGCAGGAGAGGCCAGATGGTATAATGCTTGGGTTTGGAGGGCAGACAGCATTAAACTGTGGTGTAGCGCTCAAGAAGCAAGGCATACTTGATAGATATGGTGTAAGGGTTCTAGGCACTTCAGTAGAGTCTATAGAGATTGCAAGTGATAGAGAACTCTTCAAGCAGACTATGCGTAACAGCAACATAGAGATAGTCAGAGGGAATGCAGCACACAGCATGGATGAGGCATTAGCAATAGTCAAGGATTTGGGTTATCCAGTCATGATAAGGGTAGCATTCACTCTTGGGGGCAAGGGTTCAGGGATTGCCCATAATGAGTATGAGTTGTATGAGATAGTGCAGAGAGGCTTAGCAGCAAGCATGATACACCAAGTGATGCTTGAGGAGTACATTGGGCACTGGAAGCAGATAGAGTATGAGATAATGAGGGATTACAAGGGCAATGCTATAACTGTATGCAACATGGAGAATATACTTGCTATGAGGGTCCATACTGGAGATAACATTGTCATCGCTCCTTCCCAGACCATAAACAACCACGAGTACCATATGCTTAGGAGCATAGGGATAAGGGCAGTTGAGGCCTGCAAGGTTGTTGGAGAATGCAACATACAGTTTGCTCTAGAACCAAACTCTGAGCGTTACGCTGTTATAGAGATAAACCCAAGGCTCTCAAGGTCATCAGCACTAGCAAGCAAGGCTACAGGCTACCCATTAGCATACATGGCAGCAAAGCTTGCTCTAGGCTACACTCTTGATGAGTTGCTCAACAGGATAACAAAGGTTACTACAGCATGCTTCGAGCCGTCTCTAGATTATGTTGTTGTAAAGGTGCCTAGGTGGGACTTTAAGAAGTTTGATAGAGCGAATAGGAAGTTAGGTACACAGATGAAGTCTGTAGGGGAGGTTATGGCAATAGCAAGGACCTTTGAGGAAGCAATCCAGAAGGCATACAGGATGCTCGATATAGGACTTGATGGGGTGCTTAGGAGAGAGGTTAAGGTATTTAGAAGCGAGGAGGAGTTGGAGGATGCTATAATGAATCCAGATGATGAGATACTCCTTAACATCATCGATGCTTTAAGGCTAGGATGGAGCGTTGAGAGGATATCAAGGTTAACACCTATAGATCCATGGTTCATCTACAGGCTCAAGAATATAGTTGATATGGAGAGTACACTGAAGAGCCTTAAGCATCTAGATGAGGATGTTATAAGGGAGGCAAAGAGGCTTGGATTCTCAGATAGGCAGATAGCAAGATACCTAGGGATGGATGAGGATGATGTAAGGAGGTTCAGGAAGGCTAAAGGTATAGTACCAGTTGTGAAGCAGATAGACACACTTGCAGCAGAGTGGCCTGCAAAGACCAACTACCTGTACATCACCTATGGTGGAATTGCAGATGATATAGAGGTTCAAGCAAAGGATGTAGCAAGGGATGTGGATGCTGCTGCTTTTGCTAGTACTACTAATGCTACTAACTCTGATGGTAATGGTAATGGTAGGGTTATAATTCTAGGAGCAGGAACGTACAGGATAGGCTCTAGCGTTGAGTTCGATTGGGCAACTGTTAACATGGTCTGGGGGCTTAAGGAGCATGGCTTCAGAGAGGTTGCTGTCATCAACTGCAACCCAGAGACTGTATCTACAGACTACGATGTGAGCGATAGGCTCTACTTTGAGGAACTAACCCTAGAGAGGGTTCTAGATGTGTATGAGAAGGAGATGCCAGAAGGGATAGTTACATGTGTTGGAGGGCAGATAGCAAACAACCTAACACCAAAACTTGCAGAACATGGTGCAAGGATACTTGGCACAAGCAAGGATGATCTGGATAGAGCAGAGGATAGGGCAAAGTTCAGTGCACTTCTGGATATGCTAGGGATAAAGCAGCCACCATGGCAAGAGTTCACAAGCATAGATAAGGCAAAGGGGTTCTGTAGGAGCATAGGCTACCCTGTGCTTGTTAGACCATCTTACGTGCTTAGTGGATCTGCTATGCGTGTAATATGGGATGAGAGCAACCTTGAGCATTATCTTAGCATGGCAGCAGAGGTTAGCCCTGAGCATCCTGTTGTTATAAGTAAGTTCATCACAGATGCTCTAGAGGTTGAGGTTGATGGTGTTGCAGATGGTAATGGCAATGTTCTGATAGGAGCAGTGATAGAGCATGTTGAGAGTGCTGGCATACACTCTGGGGATGCTATGATGGTCATCCCTCCATGGAGGTTAAGCAATAAGCATATACATACGCTTAGGGAGTACACGCATTCTATAGCAAGGGCATTAAGGATAAAGGGACCATTCAACATCCAGTACATAGTCAAGGGGGATGATGTATACGTTATAGAGTGTAATGTTAGAGCATCACGCTCCATGCCTTATGTATCTAAGTTCACTGGCATAAACCTGATCAGTCTAGCAGCAGGTGTCATAGCAGGTAGAGCGCTGCCAGAGATAGATGAACCATGGCTTGCTGCCAAGGGGTTCATCGTTAAAGTACCCCAGTTCTCATTCATGCAGTTGGAGGGGGCAGATATAGTGTTGGGTGTAGAGATGAAGTCAACTGGAGAGGTTGCTTGCTTTGGTGAGACTTTCTACGATGCACTATCCAAAGCATTGATGGCAGCAGGGTACAACCTCTCCTCCAATGGCTCAGTACTTATAACTGTAGGAGGGGCAATGAAGAGGAAGGTACTCCCAATAGTATCTGCACTCAAAGCAATGAACTTCAACATATATGCTACTGAGCATACAGCAGAGTTCTTGATAGAGAATGGGTTCAGGGATGTGCAGATAGTGTACAAGATAAGCGAGCCTAACAGGAAGCCAAACATCGCTGATCTACTCCATGCTAGAGGAGTAGATTTCATCATAAACGTGCCAAGCACTCTAACTATAGAGAAGTATGCTGAGATGCTCGAGGATGAGTACATGATAAGGAGGAAGGCTGTAGAGATGGGTATACCTGTATTCACAAACATAGATGTTGCAAACCTCTTCATAAAGACCCTTGAATGGCTTAAAGGCAATGAACCAACTATAAGCCCGCTCAAGGGTTATATGCTCCTCTGAAGGGTATTCTCATCACCAACTATTGAACCATCAAGCGTTAGAATTACTGCTCTAACTATCTTTATATCCTTCCAAAGCACTCGTAGGATATCATCACCCTTATACCTTGCTCCAATAGATGTTAGATATCTGTTGAATGCTGGCATAACAACTATCTCAAACATCTTCATGCTACTACTGCTATAACTATTATTGTAATCATCATCATTACTGTTATCATAATTATTGCTATCACTGCTCCTGTTAATCCTATTATTATGGACACTGTTAAGCTTAACCTTTAAGATCATCCATACCCTCTCCCCACTCAATATGCTCTCCCCCTTTATTATTGGATGCACATGACCCATCACTACCCTCCTTATACCTGATCCCTCAATCTTAGGTACTGTATGCCCATGTATTAAGAGGGTATCATCTATCAACATGCCTTTACTACCCATAACCCTCACAGAGTATGGTAGTAGTCTCCTAAGGTATGAATCATGGTTTCCAGGTACTATGTAGAGCTCATCTACATGCTTTACCAATCCATCTATGAACGATGGTATACTCTTCCACTCCTCTCTGCTTATACCCCTTATACTATCTTTAATATCTCCTAGCAGTATAATACCATTACAACGCTCATCCCTCACTACAGAGAGCATCTCATCAAGCATCTCATCTACGTAACTTGCATCTATCCTTACCCCCTTTGCAGTAAGTTCATGCTCAAATCCTATATGGAGGTCTGCTGCTACAAGGTATCTAACCATCCTCGCATTAACACAATTCTCATCCCCTTCTCCTCTTCCTCCTCTTCCCCCCATCCTTCTTATTCCACTACCCCCATAATCCTCAACTATAAGCAGGGGGTGCTCCTTGACTATCCTAATTCTAACCATACTATAACATAGTAGGAGAGATAAATAATAGTGATTCTTACTATCTCCTTAACTATTATTTAGGAGAATCTAATATACTAGCAAAGGGAAGAGAAGAGAAGGGAAGAGAAGAGCGATCTAGAGATTCCCTTATGGTAACGTACCAAGCCCACTCCTAATGGCATAGGCCTTGAGTTCGTTATCGAACGTTGCAAGCAGAGCGTTATTCTGCATAGCAACTGCTAGTATGATGTAATCATTCAGCATACTTACCTTTGATCCATGCGCATGTAGCATCTTCAATGCAAGTGCAAATGTATCTACCCTCTCAAGCAAGTACCTACACCTTGGATCGTTTACATACTCTTTAACCTTTAAAGAGACTACATCTGGAGATATAGATAGGTGTTTGATCATCACCCATATGTATTCATGGATAACTATTGATGGTATGATTATGCTTCTAGCATTATCTATTATATGCATGGCTTTGGTATGATGCTTAGTCCTCGATGGTATCATATACCAATACATTTGTATCAAGCAGCACGCTCATCTAGCATACCTTCCACTGCTTGCTCAATCTCCTCAACACTTACCTCTCTCCCTATCCTTATAGTTAGCCTATATAGGACTCTTAGGGAGGCGGGATAAGAAAAACGTGCCAGAAACAGAAGTGGCCCTTGAGCTACTCAAGAGAGAGGGAATATCTCCACAAATGATATATGTAACGACATCGCCTGAAGCATTTCAAGAGTGGAGTGATCTAAAGTTACCATATCAATGGATTATTGCATATGAAACACAGATAGCTGATATAGATGCTGTTAAGGAGAAGGTTAGACCTACTCTGGAGATCCTTCTTAGAGACTGTGTTGTTATGTTAGACTGCACATCAGCAACCAAACCTGCTACAATAGCATACTATGAACTTGCTCAAGAATACTACATCCCTCTCCTATATGTATATGAGCCTAAGAAGCAGTTAAAGTGGTTGATCTCAAAGGATGCAATTCTAAAGCGTTTCAAGGAGCAGAGGAGTTTATATTAAAGGAGTTTTAAGATCAAACCTCTTAAAATGATCATACTCAGCAGAAGTATTATATTCAAGTTCAACTATCAGCATAACTAAAGTTCTATATCTGTAAAATAAGGCATCTTGGCTAGGTACATTATAAGGTGGTAATCTTGAACTCTTAACCTTACCTTAATATCTTCCACTATCACTCATTATATATAGCATGCATACAGGCATAATGCAACTCCCATTACATGATGGTAAGGCACCAAGGTGGCTTGTTGAGAGGATGAAGATGCTCTCATATCTAATAGTAAAGGCAATTGTGCTAGAGCATGGTTATGGTACACTGCTTGCAAGGTTATCTGATCCATTGTGGTTCCAGGCATTTGGTTGTGTACTTGGGTATGACTGGCACTCATCTGGGGTAACTACTGTAGTTACTGGTGTACTTAAGCAGGCTTTAGCAGAGCATGATCATGATCTAGGGTTGATGGTTGCTGGTGGCAAAGGCAAGAGTGCGTTTAAGGCATGTGAAGAGTTGGTTACAATATGTGATACCTTTAATATAAGGAGTAGCAAGATGGATGAACTTCTATATGCAAGTAAGATGACAGCGAAGGTTGATAGTATACTACTACAGGATAAGCATGAACTATATCATCATGCAATGCTAGTTGCTGAGGATGGCACATGGGCTGTTGTACAGCAAGGTATGGATGTAAATGCAAAGACTGCAAGGAGGTATCATTGGCTCAATGCTAAAAGATTCGTTGATGAACCTAGAAGTGGTATAATAGGGAGCAGTGTGCTCGATAACATACTAGATATGACTGCTAAGGAGTCTGGGGAGTGCAGGAAGGTATGTGTTGATATAGCGAATGAGAAGAATGTTATATCATCTGTGCAGTTACTATTCAAGCAGAGCGTACTAGATACATGGATTGATAGGTATGATGATAACAAGCATTGTAACAGTAACAGTAACATTGGAGATGGTAGAGGTAATGCAAAGGCAATAGAGATCTATGTAATGCCAGAGCATATAGACTGGGATGTATTCAAGCGCATATACGATGTTCATCCTAGCAACTATGAGGAGTTGGTAGCAGTAAAGGGTGTTGGTGCAAGTACTATAAGAGCACTAGCATTGGTAGCAGAACTGATATATGGTGCAAGACCATCATGGAGGGATCCTGTGAAGTTCACCTTTGCACATGGTGGCAAGGATGGTGTACCATATCCTGTTGATAGAAGGACTTACGATGAGAGCATAAAGGTGCTCAGGGAGGCTATTGAAGGTCTGGATGTGGATCATAGAGTGAGGAAGGATATGCTCATGAGGCTTTGCTAGTTGATTCGCATCATGTATATACTCATTATATACTCGTTATACTGCTCTAAACACTTCTCTTTACCCCTTCTTACTACCTACATCCCTTCCTTCTCCCTTCCTCCCCCTTTCCTTCTTCTCCCTTCCTCCCTTCCCTTTCACCCCTTCCTCCCATACACGTACTCTTTCTTTATTCCTTATGCATTCATCCATTGATTATACTCATCTACATCCTCCTTCCCTACCATCTCTTCCTTCCTCATTGTTAAGATGTTTAATTCCATCTTATCTATCAACAGCAACTCATCCATATGCCCTATAATCCTTGCCCAATAAACTCGATGCAATCTTCAACTTGAGTATCTCATCTGTGCCCTCATATATCCTGCATACCCTGTTATCCACAAGGTGCCTTGCTGGCCTATACAGGTATGACCATCCCCTCCCTCCATATATCTGCAATGCTCTATCAGCAGCATCGTATGCAGCATTTACAGCAAACAACTTTGCCTCAGCAACAGCAGTATCTGCTGCCCTCTTCTTTGCCTCATCACTTGGCTCTCTATCCCATCTCTCCTTCATTAGGAGAGCATGCCTTACCATGCTCCTTGCTGCTTTATAATCAAGCTCTATCATCGCTATATGCTCCTGCACCAGTTGGTGCTTTGCTATAGGCTTACCATATTGGATTCTCTCCTTAGCATACCTAACAGCCTCTATAAGGCAGTCCTTTATGCTCCCAACACATCCAGCAGCAACACTCAGCCTACCATCTATAAGTGCTTCCTTTGCTATCTTCCATCCTTCACCCTCCTTACCAATCAGATTGCCTTTAGGCACTCTGTAATCCCTTAGTTCAAACATGCCTGTATCTGTTGTTGGTGTACCCATCTTTGCAACTAGAGGCTCCCGCTCAATCCCTTCCCTGTCAGCATCAACTATGAATGCACTCATCCTCATGCTGTCACTGCTATCCTTTGCAAATACTATAATTGCATCAGCTATAGTAGCGTTTGTTATCAAGTACTTTGTGCCATTGAGCAGATAATAGTGCCCATCTCCATCCTCAACGCTATGGTATGTACTCTTCATCTCAAGAGGGTTGCTACCAGCATCTGGCTCTGTCAATGCAAATGCAAATATCTTATCACCCCTGGCTGATGGCTTCAGGTAACGCTCCTTCTGCTCCTCACTACCATAACGCATCAATAGCCTCTGTGCAAGCGATGTATGCACTGAGAAGAATGATCTTATACCACTCCCTTCCATGCCTATACGCTCTAGTGCCTTTATGTATGTTATGTTATCTGCATCCCTCCCACCATACTCCTTTGGCACTATCATGCCTAGCAGGTTATACTTCTTTGCTAAAGGTATGAGCATATCGTTATGCTTCCTCTCAAGGTATGCTAGATCCTCTATAGGCCTGAGTTCTCTACAGAACCTATCAACATCCTCCCTAAGTCTATCATCCTCCACAATACTTTTCTAACCCTTGCAATTATATATTTTGTGCACATAGAGTTGGAAAAGAGGTATGCATTTGATGGTATAGAGCCCAATATACTCTGGAGTACATTAAAGGATGTACAGAGGATAGCAAGATGCATACCTCATGCAGATGATGTGTATGTTGAGGGCTCTATCCTCAAGGCTAAAATAAAGCCACCATACTCATTCATCAGGGGGAGGCTAAACATAGAGAGTGAGATATTAAGTATAGATGAGGATATGAAGCAGTTAAAGGTAAGGGTTAAGGGCTCATCTATAGGCTCATCCTTCGATGCCATGCTTGTGATCTCATTTATGCAGGATCATCTGATAGCAGGTGTTGTTGCTGATACACATGGGTTGCTCAGGACCGTGCCCAGGTCTCTCATACAGAAGGTTACAGAGGATGCTGCAGATATGTTCATGTCATGTATAAAGGCAGGTATTAGCGTTGGTTGAGTACCCATCTTTGTATGATGTAAAGCTGTTATGATATGTTAGATATAGATTGCTTTATTGATTTGATTATTGATTATAATCAATAATGTTAAACAGTAGCACTAGCACTAACTCATTAGTTAGTGATCTCCCATCACATCAATATCATGGAGCCGATTTAAGTCAATTATGTATTAGTGTGAGATACATTGTAGATATTGTTATTAACGACTTTACATGCATATTCATTCAAGCATTATTCTTCTTCATCATCATCATCACCATAACCATATCGTGATAATCATAAATAAGATGCATCTGATCTCCTCAGTAGTCTATGTGATATTATCAGCCTCATTATCTCAGATGTACCTTCCCCTATACTCATCATCCTTGAATCCCTCCAGTGCCTATTAACATCGAACTCATCAACATAGCCATATGCACCATGTATCTGTATTGCCTCATCACTCACCATCTTTGCTGTCTCAGATGCAAAGAGCTTAGCCTCTGCAGCCTTTAATGCATAATCATCCAACCCATTCTGCTTAGCATATGCTGCACTTAAGGTTAGATACCTTGCTGCTGAGATCATCATATGCATATCTGCAAGCTTCTCCCTTATCATCTGGAACTCTGCTATTGGCTTACCGAATGCTTGCCTCCTCTTGCTATACTCTAGCGACTTCTCGAATGCTATCTGTGCTATACCAACTGAGAGTGCTGCTATCCCAATCCTACCAGTATGAAGCATCTCCATGGCATAATGGTAGCCCTTGCCCTCCTCTCCCACTAGGTTCTCCCTTGGCACAATACACCCATCTAACTGCAACTCCACCAGGGGAGAACCTCTAACACCCATCTTATCCATGCATCTGCCAACCTTTAAGCCAGGGCTATCCTTATCGACTAGGAAGAGAGAGTATCCGTTATCGGTTACAGCAAATACAAAGTATACATCTGCAACACCCCCATTCGTTATGAACCTCTTCCTCCCATCTATTATGTAGTTGCTACTGCTCCTACTACTATTACCACCATCATCAAGCCTAGCCCTTGTCTTTACTGCTTTTGCATCTGAACCAGCCTCAGGCTCAGTTAATGCAAATGCCCCTAGCATCTTACCATCTATGAGTGGCTTCAGATACCTCTCCTTCTGCTCCTCATTACCAAACATCTCTATGCCAGAGCATACCGTACAGTGTATTGCAAGTGAGAGACCAGTGCTTGCACATGCCATACCAAGCATCTCTAGAGCAGAGATGTAGATTGGGTATGGTAGTTCAAACCCTCCATACCTTGCCTTGAATGGGATCTTACAAAACCCATGGTCTGAGAGCCTCTTAATACTCTCAACTGGGAATACACCTTCAGCATCTACCCTCCTTGCATCTGGCATAACATACCTCTCCATGATATCGCCTAGAGACTCTAGCAGTTGTAGTGCATGATCATCCTTTGGCTGATAGAAGATGCTCAGAGCCTCTCTCAACTCTCGCTTGAAGAGTGTCATCTATCTATCTAGATACTAATTATGTATTAACCTTTTTGAGCATTGGTTAAATATAGAGATATTCGCTATAAAAGCACATATCAATAATAATGATAACCCATCAATTACTATACCAACTGCTTATCATCTATCCGCCTCTATTTTTCATTTATACAATCATAATATGTAATACTTGTAGTAAAGCATGGATTGGAGTTAGATAGTAGATCGATCTAGCATCCAATAGATATATCATGCATTATTAAAGGTAACGTTAATGAATAGGGTTAACGTAAATATTTTATGATAACAAGAGAGAGGTACATCCCTCCAAAGGGTGCTGAGGATAGGGTAAGGAAGAGGAGGGATACGGTAGATCTACTGCTAGCAAGGAAGGGTGAGCGTATAGTTGTTGATGCTCCTCTAGCAATAATAAGGGCAGCGTTGGAGTCAGGGATAAGTTACGCTGCTGGCTATCCTGGTGCACCAACAGCAGACCTAATAGATATGCTATCAGAGTCAAGCACCTTACTGAAGGATCTAGGCATATTCTTCGAGTCATCAACCAACGAGGCATCTGCTGCAACAAAGTTACTTGCATCAGTCTACGATAGGATACATGGGTTCGTTAACTGGAAGGTTGTTGGCAGCAATGTTGCTGCAGATGTACTTGCTCATATAACCTCATCTGGTACTGTAGGCTCTGCTGTTATAGTGGTTGGGGAGGATTATGAGACTGAGAGTACTACAGTTGAGATGAAGAGTTACATGTACGGCAAGGGGTTTACCATCCCAGTTATAGACCCTATAGGGAGCCCAATGCATATATACAGATTAGCAAAGCATGCCTTCAGACTCTCAGAGTACTCAAACATGCCAGTTATGCTGCTCCTAAGACCAATGGCAGCCAACTGCATAGGCTCTATAGTATGTGAGGATGATATAAAGAGGCCAGAGGTGAGTATTAAGGATAGGAAGGGCTCATGGGAGCCAGATCTTACCAGGTATACACTAACAGATACAGCAAAGTTACATGCTGTAGAGAAGTACAGTGAGAGGATACCCAAGGCTATGGATTACATAGCAAGCAATAGGCTTAACGACTACATAATTGGTGAGAGTAATGAGGAGAATAGTGGTAGTAGTAATAGCAATAACATCAGTAGTAGTAAGGGTAGCAGTATAGGGTTCATAACTCATGGTAGCATATTCAACTCTTTCATAACAGCTATGTATGAACTTGGTAGGGCAGATGTGGGTGGGAGGTGTGTATACGATCTGCTCAACCTTAACGTTGTTTATCCTATAGTGCCAGAGGAGATAGTAAGGTTTGCTGCTGGGAAGGAGATGCTCTTCATAGTTGAAGAGGGTGCACCATTCTACATAGAGGAGAGTATAAGGAGCATACTGCATGCTGCAGGTATCAACAGCAAGGTATATGGCAAGATGAGCAATGGAGGGTTCATACCACCTACAGGTGCATTGGATGTTGATGCACTGCTTGAACCATTATCAAGGATGCTCTCGCTTGTAGAACCTTACTATACAATGCCTAGGGAGAGGCTCTCAGAGATCATGAAGCATAAGGAGAGGGCTATAAGGAGCACGCTTAAGGTGAGGGTTGCAAGGAACCCAACCTTCTGCACTGGCTGCCCAGAGAGGCCTATATTCACTGCAATAAGATGGCTTGATGAACGTTTTGGGAGGAGCATATATGCTGGGGATAGTGGGTGCTACACAATGGCACGTCTACCTCCATTTGAGGCATCAGATACATTTACAGGCATGGGGACCTCACTTGACTCTGCACTTGGGTTATCAAGGTTATACAAGAGGAGGGTTATAGCAGTAATGGGCGATGGTACGTTCTTCCATAGAGGGGTGACTAATGTTGATAACCTACTATACAACATAAGCAATGATAGTGATGTTAACATAATCTTCATCGTATTTGAGAACTACTGGACTGCAATGACAGGGCACCAGCCAAACCCTGCAAGCAAAGCCCATAGCACTACTACTGCAACAACCCAAGGAGAACCTTTGAGTATTAACTATGCTGGAGAGTCCCCAAGGAGAGCAAGTATAGAGTCTATACTAAGGGCACATGGGGTGAGATGGATAAGGAGGGTAAACCCATTCGACTTCTATAGCACGCTTGAGGCTATGCTTGAGGCATATATGGTAGAGAAGGGTTTACGTGTAATAATATGCGATGGTGAGTGTACACTAGCAAGGATGAGGAGGGAGCAACCAGTCATTGAGAGCATGATAGATAAAGGGATGAGGGTTGAGCAGGTCAAGTACAGGATAGATGAGGAGATATGCTCTGGTTGCTTCCCATGTGAGAAGTACTCTGGTTGCCCAAGTGTAACCATAGTCAAGAACCCAAACCCATTGAGGACAGGTTACATAAAGCAGGTTGAGGATACATGCACTGGTTGTGGTATATGTGGTATAACCAGCATATTTGGACTCTGCCCATCAACCTACAGGGTAAGGATAGTGTATAACCCAACAAGGTGGGAGAGGTTCATGCATAGACTGAATATGTATGCTATAAGGATGCTTAGGGGAGAGGAGCAATGGATGGGAGAGAAAGAAAGAGAGAGGGATGGAGAGATGAAGGAAGGAAGGGAGTGAGGGAGGGAGGTAGGTAGGAAGGAGTATGGGTGAGAAGGGGATGGGTGGGAGGCAAGATGGTGGGTTGGGTGAGTGGATGGATGGAGTAAGGGAGGAAGGTGGGCATCTAGGGTTATGGGTGAGATCTGATGCTCAGTAGTAAGCTAAGGGTGTATAGAGTGCTTGTACCATCTGTTGGAGGTCAAGGAGGAGGTACGATAAGCGAGGTACTATACAGGGCAGTGATTATAGAGAGGGAGAGGGTTGCAAAAGAGAATGGCATGCTTGATAGGATAGCGTATAGGACAGACCTTGAGTATAGGTACATGATCCCAGGGCTTGCACAGAGGAATGGCTCAGTGTATAGTGCTGTAGCCTTTGTATCCCCACTCGAGTTTGAGTTGCCTGAGAGGGTTGTAATTGCTGAGAGGTTCCATGCTGCTAGTGTTGATGTTATGGTAGCACAAGAGCTTGCAGAGGCTGTTAGGTTTGTAGGTGATGGTCTACTCAAGGCTGACTCTACAGCAATAGTCAATGAGCATAGGTTCCTAACAACCGTTGAGAAGATGCCTATAACAAAGAACCTAATCCCTATAGATGAGCAGATAGCAGTGCTCAAGAGGCTAGTTGGGCGATATCTTGGTATAGATGCACATGAACTTGCACTTGCACATGGGATGAAGCCTGTCTATGCAAATACAATACTACTAGGTGCTCTTGCAGCATCAAATGCACTACCAATAAGCAAGGACTCATATATTGATGCTATAGAGGAGAGGTTCTCTGGCAAAGTCATGGATGATAACATAGAAGCATTCGAGATAGGCTATAAGCATATCATGATGATGATGAGGAAGATGAGGGAGGAGGTGAGGGAGGTAAGTGCAGATACCATGGATATAACTGAGCAGAGTATGGAAGAGATACTCTATAGGAACCATAGAAGGGTTATGCTATCAAGGGGTAAGAGGGATGCTGATAGGTATGTAGAGTTGATCAAGAGGTTCGCTAACAACAATAAGAATAGCAGTAGTAGTGATAGTGATAATGGTAATGATAATGGTAGTGGTAGTGGTAATGATGTTGGCAGCAGTTCTAATAACAGTAGTTATAATAATCTTCCTACCAGTATACCAGATACCCTCATCAAGATAATTGCTGAAGGTATAGGGCAACTTGTAGAGTTCGAGGGCTGGCACCATGCAGATAGGTACATGAGGATGGTGCTTGATATTATTAGCATAGATAGGGAGAAGGGCGATGGTACATTCAGGCTTAGTAGGATATATGCAATGCACCTTGCTGGAAGATTGATGAGATGGGAGGGACCATTTGAGGTTGCAAGGATAAAGTCAAGGAAGATTATACCAGATACCCTCCATTATAGGGGTGCATATGGCAAGGGCAAGGATGATGTTATAGTTAAGGTTGAAGCACTACTACAGCCAAACGTTGAGGAGATGTATGGTATGGTACCAAAACGTATCCATGATATGATATGCAGGTTAATCCCTTCATGGCCAAAGTATATAGAGAGGAAGAGGTACGATGGTAAACCCATCTCAATAGACCTAACGAGCATAGGAGGTTATATCAAACTTTGGCTACTCTGGAAGCTCTCGTTCATGCACAAGCACTCTGTAAGGTACAACAAGGAGATGGAGTTCGTTGAGCACTTCACAAGAGTGGTTAAGGATCTAGCCATTACAGATTATGAACTTGCATGTATGGTTGCAGATTATGCACAGTATATAAGGGGCTTTGCACATGTTAGGACAAGGAACATCGATATATTCAATGTTCTAGTTGAGTATGTTGTAAGGAAGGGGTTGGAGATGGATGATGCATTGGCATACACTGATCATAGGATAACAAAGGCAGCACTAAGGGCAGCAATGAACCTCATCACTCTAGATGGTGAAGGTAAAGATAAGGTGATCAAGTTCATGGATGAACTTTACACACTCTTCAAGGATGGTGAGTATAACAAGATCTATGCTAGATTGGCTATGAGGCAGTTGGTACCGATATGATGAGTACCTTGTAGTAGATGCATAACTTTAATTGTGATAAGTGGTGAGGATGAGGATAAGGGTAAGGATGAGGGTGAGATGTTGTGCTAATGATGATCTTACTGATGGCTATAAGGGGTGATGGATATCATACCTAAAGGGGAGAGGATAGGGATAGTTGGTGTAGGCTATGCTGGTCTTGCTGATATTAAGAGGGTATCAGCAAAAGATCATCCATCCAATTCAGATACTATTAGTACTAATACTAGCAGTAGCATAGACACAAACATAAGCACTAACGTAAGCATAAGCACAACAACAACACCACACTACTCCTACAAGGAGCTAATGTTCCTTGCTGCAAGGATGGCGTATGAGGATGCAGATATCATGGTTAGGAGGGAGGATAGAATAAGTTTCATATGCTGCACGGAGGACTTCTGGGAAGGTAACATGATATCAGATGAGTACATGCCAGACCAACTTGGTGCTGTGCTAAGACCATTATGCACAGTTGCTGCAGATGGACTCTATGGGTTGATAACTGGATTCATGCAGATAAGGTCAGGGCTTGTTGATGTTGCTGTTGTTGAGGCTCACAGCAAGCTATCAGATGTTGTAAGCAGAAAGGAGATAGTAAGGTTTGCACTAGACCCTGTGTATATTAGAGGCATCCATCCTGATATAGATCCTTACTTCATTGCAGGCTTGGAGATGAACAGGTTCCTATATGAGACAGGCAATAGCAGGGAGTCATGTGCTAATGTTGTATCGAAGAATAAGGGTAATGCTCTAGCAAACCCAAGAGCATGTTATGCTTCAAATGTGGATAGCAGTGCTGTTCTCTCATCCCCTGTTGTGGCATACCCTCTAACCAGCATGGAGGTGAGCAACTACGCAGATGCATCTATAGTTGTTGTACTTGCATCTGAGCATAAGGCAAGGATGCTCAAAGGTAGCACTGATGGTATTGTATGGATAGATGGTGTAGGCTTGTGCTCAGATACACCATGGATACATGATAGGAACCTTGCAGATGCTACCTATGCATCCCTTGCTGCAGAGATGGCATACAGGATGGCTGGTATAGAGATTGATGGGGTTAACAAGTACATTGATCTTGCTGAGATAGATGATACATTCTCATACAAGGAGTTGCAGCATATGGAGGCTCTAAGGTTATGCAGGAAGGGTGAGGCAGGCATATTAGTCAAGGAGGGGTTTACAGCAAAGGATGGTGATATGCCTGTTAACCCATCTGGTGGCTCGCTTGGTGTAGGTTACCTTGTTGAGGCTACAGGCATACATAGGGTTCTTGAGGCTACTCTACAACTTAGGGGCAGTGCTGGGGGCATGCAGGTTCAAGGTGCAAGGAGAGCACTAGTACAGAGTTGGAGAGGTTTACCAACAGCCTCTGGTGCAGTTGTTCTTCTCAGCAGCAATCAATGATGGGTTATTATGGTGGGTGAGGATGATGGTGATCAAGCGTAAGGTTGCTGTAGTTGGTGCTGGTATGACGCTCTTCAGGAGAAGGATGCTTGAGACAGGGAAGGAGCTCTGCTTTGAAGCAGCAAGCATGGCATTAGAGTCAGCAGGTATATCTATGAGGGATGTGGATGCTGTAGTGCTTGGCTCTGCACCAGATGCATTCGATGGTGTGCATATGAAGGGTGAGTACCTGCTTGATGGTGCTGGAGGTGTTGGCAAGCCATACACAAGGGTATTCGTTGGTGGTGGTACTGGTGTCTTTGCACCAATAGCAGGATGGTGGCATGTTGCCTCTGGCCTCTTCGATACATGCTTGGTTGTGTGTGAGGAGAAGATGTCATCATTGCACCCACACCCCCAGTATGCTTTCTGGGGCATATTCGATCATACACTGGAGAGGCCTTTGGGTGTCAACCTCCTCTGGATATTTGCTCTAGAGATGCGTAGGTATATGCATGTTTATGGGATAAGCGAGGAGGAGATAGCACATGTTGCTGTTAAGAACAAGCGTAATGCACTTGACCATCCATGTGCACAGCTTGCAGCAAAGATAACCGTTGAAGATGTGATGAGATCAGAGCCTATAGTGTGGCCAATAAAGAGGTTAGATAGCAGCCCTCCAAGCGATGGTGCTGCTGCAGTGGTCTTAGCATCTGAGGATACTGCAAGGAGGATATGCAAGGAGCCAGTATGGATAGATGGTGTAGGATGGAGCATAGATAGTGCTTACTGGACAGATAGGGAACTTGCATATCCAGCATACCTTGCAGAGGCTGCAAGGATGGCATACAGGATGGCTGGTATAGAGGAGCCGAGAAGAGAGATAGATGTTGCTGAGGTGTATGATCCATTCTCATACAAGGAGTTGCACCATCTAGAAGGGCTAGGGCTTGCAGATAAGGGCAAGGCTGCAGAGATGACAGTTGCTGGTGTTACAGCAAGGGATGGTGATATGCCTGTTAACCCATCTGGAGGTTTGCTAGGCGTAGGTAACCCAATAGCAGCTGCAGGGATGATGAAGGTATGCGAGGTATTCTGGCAGTTGAGTGGCAATGCAGGTAAGAGGCAGGTGAAGAAGGATGTTAGAACTGGATTGGCACAGGCATGGGGCGATCTCATGCAGTTCAGTTCTGTGATCATAATGAGATCATGATGCTAGTAAGGATAGAGATGAGGTGTTGGGTTAGATGGTTGGATGGTTGGATGAATGAATGAATGGGGGAGATTGAGAGGATAGGTGAAGGGTATGAAAGAGGGAGTGGTAAAGAAAGGGCAGGATATTGGTGTAGGTAGAGGCATAGAACCTAACCCAGTAGGTAGCAAATACGCTGGGATAGAGGTGAAAGAGAGCGATCTGAGGGATGGCAGGTATATGAGCATAAGGTACTCAGCAATGTTCAGATACAGATGGGATACAGGTATAGCAGTAGGCAGGTTCCTTGAGGGGTTGAGGGATGGAAGGATTGTAGGGAGCAGATGCAATGTATGCAAGAGAATACTTGTACCACCAAGGGTATTCTGCGAACTTGACTTTGCTCAGATCGATGATTGGGTATACGTTTATGATACTGGGCGTGTTAATACATACTCCATATCATACATAGATAAGCAGGCTAGGAGGATGAGCAGTCCAGTGATAGTTGCTGTAGTAGAACTTGATGGTGCATCTCAAGGAATGGGTATAATGCATCTCCTTGGAGAGGTTAGGCCAGAGGATGTGTATGTAGGCATGAGGGTTAAGGCTGTATGGAGGAGCAGGGAGGAGAGGAAGGGTGCTATAACCGATATAGTGTACTTCAAACCATTGTGATGTGATGATGGATATGAGCAACATCGATGGTTACTGGCATGATAGCATACAACTCGATTATGTATATACTCTAGGGGTAGCAGGAGAGAGGTTCTTCAGGGAAACATTGAATGGGAGGATAATGGCAACTAGATGTGATGAATGCAACAGAGCATATCTACCACCAAGGATATACTGCAGTAGGTGCTTTAAGAGATTGGATGGATGGGTTGAGGTAGAGAGGAGAGGCATTATCTACTCATACACATATGTTAGTGGCAATAAAGGCTATGTATTCTATACCCTTGTTAAATTCATTGGTGTTGATGGTGGTCTTATATGCAGGGTAGTCAATGCTAGTCCTGATATTAAGATAGGTATGCAAGTAACCGTTGATATTGTTAATAGAGATGGTATGGTAGAGTTTGTTGTAGATATGCAGAGTAGCAAATGAAGGAACGATTTTACTATATTTATATCATAGTAGGTCTTGAGTGTTATGAATGTATTCTATGATGAGAAAGAATGTGTTATAATAAACAAGTAGGAGATTATCAGAATGCTAGTGGAAGAGAAATGATTAGGTATGCTAAAGGATTTTGAAGGGTTTAGGAGTTATCGCAGAGACTCGAGTCTATGAACCAACATAAGACCAGATCTCTTGCGTTGCATTGGCACAATCAATGAAAAGAGGATTAAAAGAAAGAAAGCATATGATAGTCCAGAAATCCTTCTCATGTTCTTCTTAGCATCGCAATGGCTAGATGAAAAGAGAATTGAAATGATACAAAATACCTCTTTCTATACAAAATCTACTTAAAAGTGATAGCGTAATAGTAATAGGCTGCCTATGCATAGTTATCTCATGTATATACGTAATAGAGATTCATTGTTAAGCAGAGGAGATGTTAAAGCAAGGGCAACTCTATTGGATAGCGTAGAGTACATGCTTGAATCATGCAATGCAAGAAATCTAGTAATGAATGCTGTTACTGTTGACAATACTGACAAATATATCATCGTAAATGGTGAGCGTGTAGATATCAGCAGATATAAATCTATACATGTGATAGGCTGTGGCAAGGCAGCATTAGACATGGCTTATGCTATTGATGAGATCCTTGCAGATAGGATAGCATCTGGCATAATAGTAATCCCAGATTATGTTGGGTGTAGTAGTAGCAGTAGCAACAGTAGTAGTAACAGTAAGATAGGAAGGATAACTGTACTCAAGGGCACCCATCCTATCCCTAGCAAGAGCAGTATAGATGCTACAGAGAGGATGCTGGATCTAGCAAGGGATGCTGGTAGGGATGATCTCCTGCTCTTCCTTATATCTGGTGGATGCTCCTCGCTTCTAGTCAAGCCATACAACATAACGCTTGAGGAGAAGCAGGAGGTTACAAGGCTGCTCTTGAACTCTGGAGCAAGGATAGATGAGATCAATGCAGTTAGGAAGCACTTATCGCAAGTCAAAGGAGGAAGGTTGGTTGAGATGCTCAAAGCAGGTATCATATCAATAATAATATCTGATGTACCATGCAATAGGCTAGATACTATAGCCTCTGGTATAACAGCAGCAGATAACACAACGTTTAGAGATGCGATGCTTGTTATGAAGAAGTACAAGATCTGGGATAAGGTAAGCAAGAGCGTAAATAAGGTTATAGAGGATGGAGTAGCAGGTATTATAAGGGAGACACCAAAGCCTGGCAATGCTATATTCAATAGGGTAAGGAACTTCATAGTTGCTGATAATGCATATGCTTGCATGAAGGTCAAGGAGCACTTTTCAGCAATAGGTATAGATGCTAGGATATTAAGCACTAAGATGCATGGAGAGGCTAGAGAGATAGGCTCATTCATTGCATCTCTAGCATATGAGGTTGCTAATCATGCTAGACCATTCTCAAAGCCAGTAGCGATGATAGCAGGAGGGGAGGCGCATGTCAAGGTTACTGGCAACGGAAGGGGAGGGAGGAACCAAGAACTTGCATTATCTGCACTAATATCTGCTAGGATGCTTGGCTCAATGGATTGGGCTATGCTTACAATAGGTACAGATGGTATTGATGGGAATAGTAATAATGCAGGAGCAATCATAGATAGGGGAACACTCTCCTCAGCCTTTGCAACTGGCTTAGATATGGACTCTTATCTTGCTTGTAATGACTCTGCAGGGTTCTTCGATGCTGTTGGCGATAGCATAATAACAGGACCAACTGGAACAAATCTTAACGATGTTGTTATCGTGCTTGTTATATGAGTGTGGTGTAGCATATGGGAGCTGTCAACTTCCATTAATGTTAATGATCATTGTGTTCTCTAATAGGAGGATTATGCTTATCACTATAGTGTTTCACTTCCTAATGCTCTCTTTCTTTATGCTCTTTCCTCTTCCTATCTTCTCTCTTTACAGTATCTTTGTTGCTCTTTCCTTCTTTTTCCCTCCCTCTTCTCCTTCCTCTTCCATGCCTACTTATGATACCTTCCTTTATGGAAGATGGTATAGCAAGGATACTGTATGTAACCTTAACAACCAACTCTACCTTGTTATACTGGAATATATTATATCCTCTCCTTCTTCCCTTCCTTCCTTACTCTCCTTGTTATCCCCTTTAGAATGATCTATTTATATAGTGAGTGATTACGCTCCAAGTTGACAGTCCCCATAATAAATATTTAAGTATGAAACATCTTACAATAACTATAGGTGAGAAAGAGGGTAAAATTGGAATTAGAATGACCGTACTGCTAGTGATAGTAGCAGGCGTTCTAGGTGCAATGTTCGTAGTAAGCGTGTCATACTTTATTAATGTAATCAAAATGAATAACTATGCTACGACCATAAAATCCTTATTAATGAACGCAAGCTAGCAGCTGACGAGTTCATTAACACAAGAGAGGTGGCAGAATGGGACGATAAATTATTTTGAAATGGTAAGGGCTATTGATAGTTCGATTAGTAGGATACAAGAGGTAATAGATAAATTGAATAGGCTTGACGTGCCTGATAACTACAAACAAGCGACTGCAGCTTTTCGCAAGTCATTAGAACATGAGCTCAAAGGTTATGAACATTTCAAAAGATTCGTGGTAAGCAAAGATACTAACGAATTGGATTATTTTAAGATAGAATTTCAACTTACACTTGATTACGATAAAAAATTTCTGAATCTTCTTCCCAAAAACCCATAATACTATAGCTATTGCTTAACTATTAACTAATTATGCTTTGTTTATTATTATCTTTCTTCTTGTCATTCATATATTCTATGCGGATTATTTTATCTTTATTTATTAATAGTTCACTTCCGTTATGTTGCAGGGTAACATATTTGCCCCATTTCAGTAATATACCATTAATCTCGTTCTTATCTTCCAACACTATTCTCACTTGTGGATATTCAGTATTTAAATAACCAAAGATACGAGCTAGCCAAGATAGAATAGCGAATTCGCCTATAAATAGTACAATAGTAGTTGGTTGGAATATATTCGCAGGAGTTATATAAGAATAAACGCTCCATATGGTGATAATTGCAGGTATGAAAAGGATATAAGGATAATAACGCTGAAGGATTTTTATTAATTTATTGGTTGTAGTTAGAGGTTTGTGCTTCTCTAAATATGTATGAAGACGTACAAGTAAAAATCCTACTCCTATAACTACTATAACTACGAAATGCCAATCCAATATGAAGGAAGGAAGACTACTATATATCTCCCTTATAGAAGGTAAATTAGACATTATTATAAAAAGAATGGGGAATATTATATACGTTATAGTGAATAGCATGCCAAGGATATAATAATCTGCAGTTCGTAGTTGTTTGGCTTCTACACTGTTGATAATTCTACCAAAGTAGTAGAATAACGCTGTTATTATGGGGATTATGATCAGTGATATACTGCTATTGCTGCTGTTAATTATTTCCCAGAGTTGGGCCAAGTCCATTCAAACCCACCTTAATCTTACCCAAAGTTCGTTAATCTCTGCTGCTATCCTATCTACATTATCTTTATTAACTTTGCTATGTTCTCTCCTTGTAGGGGAGAGGGCTCCCCTGTGTTGGAGGATGATAGGAGCTCTTCCTTATGCATAATATCCATTATACTATAGGTGAACTGAGCATATAGATCTTTACCTTAGCCTCACCTATACCTGCTAGCCTTAATGCGTTAACGAACCTAGAGGCTAGAGCATAGTCATAGCCATCAGCCTTTATCCTTCTTAGCCAGTACTCTTATACCCTTATGGTTGTACACACCCATACCAATATATAATGATGGGCGAGGAGTCTGTCGATTCCTGAGTACGACTCTCATCGGTCTCTTGCATTAGCAAGATATAGGAAGAATGATTAATTAACCTTTGCTATCAAGGAAGCAATCTTTATATATAAACCTAACCGAAGGAATAATAGTGAATA
>BEHG01000002.1 GCA_002898655.1 archaeon HR04 | reverse complement strand
ATCTAGTATGCTATACATCATCCTGTTACCTTTGACACAGAACCTAGCCTTCAAGGTTCCAGGCTTAGCATGTATGCCAGAGTGTATAACTCCAGAGTTTCTACTACTTGCATGTTGTGCAACTGAATGCTCCTTATCCATGCAGATGATCTTGAGCCTCCTCTCCCCTTGCATCCTGCCAAGCATGTAAGATATGAAGAGCCCAACTATGCCAGAGCCTATTATTGCAACATCATAATACTCTCCCTCTACCATAAAGAGAGAGATGGAACACTTATATCTAAGGGTTTGGTATGCTCCTTGTTATACTAAAGAGAGGAGAGGAGAGAAGTATTGCCTAACTCAGGGGTTGTTAAATACAATGTAAAGATAAGGTTCGAGGTGGATGGGATAGTAGAGAGGGCAGATATAATAGGGGCCCTCTTTGGGCAGACAGAGGGGTTACTAGGCCCAGAGATGAACCTTAACGAGCTGCAGAGGACATCGAAGGTTGGAAGGATAGAGGTTACGCTAGATGTGAAGAGCAACAAGAGCAGTGGAGAAGTGATCATACCAATGAGTGCTGATATAAGTACAACAGCACTAATAGCAGCAGCAGTAGAGACCATAGATAAGGTTGGACCATTCAATGCAAAGTTTACCCTTGATGTTATAGAGGATGTTAGGGAGTTGAAGAAGAAGCTTATAGTTGAGAGGGCAAAGAAGATAGTGCAGGAGTGGGCTGCAAAGACCATGAGTGAATCTGAGGAGATGCTAAAGGATATATATGATGCTGTAAAGCCAGCAAGGTTAACAACCTATGGCAAGGAGCATCTTGCATGTGGTGCTGGTATATTCGATTCAGACTGGATAATACTTGTTGAAGGTAGGGCAGATGTTATAAACCTGTTAAGATCAGGTTATGATAATGCAATAGCGATAGAGGGTGCAAAGATATCTGATGCTGTTGTAAGGTTGAGCAAGGAGAAGAGTTATGTTGTAGCCTTCCTAGATGGTGATAGGGCAGCGGATCTTATCCTTAAAGAACTACAGAATACTATAAGGATAGATAAGGTTGTTAGGGCTCCCCAAGGTAGAGAGGTTGAGGATCTAACGCCTCTAGAGATACAGGAGTTGCTCAAGGATGCAGTGCCTTCACAACAGGAGTTAAAGGCTAAGATAAGGGAGAGAGAAAGGGAGAGGGAAGGTATTGGGGGTACAAGGTACAGGGAGAGGATTGCAAAAGAGGAGAGTGGTAGGGAGGTTGTGGTAGAGGAGGAGGAAGGGGTTGTACTTGATGAGGCACTAACAAGCAAGATAAATGAAGCATTCTCTTCCATAAATGAGACGTTAGAGGCTGTAGCATTGGATGCTGATATGCAGCAGAGGTTCAGGGTACCAGTGAGCGAGGTTGTACAGAGGCTGCAGGAGGAGAAGGATATCAAATATCTAGTGCTTGATGGTATAATAACGCAGAGGCTGCTAGATGCATGTTCAAAGGCTGGTGTTGAGTACGTCATAGGCCATAGGATGGCTGATATAAAGAACACATATAATATAAAGGCTCTAACATTCAACCAGTTAAGGCTTACATGAGCGAGATAAGGGTGCAACATATACTAACCATTGCAGAGTTACTGCTAAGAGGTGCTAGGGATAACTACGTTAGTATAACAACAAGGGAGTTGGGGGCAAAGATAGGAAGATCACAGCAGGCAGCATCAAAGCATCTCCTTGAGTTGGAGGAGAAGGGTTATATAAGTAGGAGGAAGAGTGGACAGGGGTTCTGTGTAAGGGTTACTGAGAAGGGCTACAGGGAGGTTCAAGAACTCTTCACAAGACTCAAGGCTGCAATTGAACCATCACCAAAGGTTATAGAGTTGATAGGGGTAGCAGTAGCAGGTATGGGAGAGGGAGGCTACTACATGTCCCTAGAAGGTTACAGGAGGCAGTTCTTAGAGAGATTGGGCTTCGACCCATACCCTGGAACCTTAAACATCAGGCTAGATAAGATATACGTAGACCTCAAGAGGGAGTTGGCTATGTACCCTGCTATAACGATAGATGGGTTCAGTGATGGTAAGAGAACCTATGGCTGGGTTAAGTGCTACACTGCAAAGATCAATGATAGGATAGATGGTGCTATGCTTGTACTTGAAAGAACCCATCATGATGAGAGCATAATGGAAGTGATAGCCCCAGTGAAGATAATGGATGCTCTAGGCTTAAGGTATGGTGATAGGATAAACGTTAAGGTATTCGTGCAGCAGAAACATAAGAACGATGTTAACATCAGATAGGAGGGTAGATTAATTATTGTTGATTGATTATTATTATTGATCTTTACTCTGCAGATAGGTCCCAGTAATGAGCATTCTTGAAACCTTCAACTGGTAGGTTCAGAGACCTCCACTCCTTGAGTGATCTTGCATATAGCCTAACCCTAGTGTAACCTGCCAACCTCAATGCGTAGTATGATAAGCCAGATAGTGTACCAACGCTACCGCAGTATACTATAACCTCATCACTCCTGCTTATCTTCCTGTATGATAGGAGTGAGTTTATCTCATCCACAGACTTGAGTATCCTATCCTCTCCAGCAAATGCCTTCCATGGTATATTCATTGCATATGGGATGTGATGGTCTAGATAGTTAAGCCTCTCTCTTACATCTAGAAGTACCTTGCCATCACCATCACCCTTCTTGATGCTGCTGTTACTACTACTGCTACTATTGATGTTGGTCTCTTTACCTTGCTGTAACTGCTTGATCCCTTCTATTATAGCTTGGATGTAATCGTACGTTGCAAGTATATCATAATCTGCACTGATATCTATACCTGTATCATCATTATCATCAACAGTAGATATCTGCTCAATACCCTTGCCCTTGCCTCTACCCTTCTCAACTGCATAGCCTAATGATACCCATCTTCCATAAGTGATGGAGAGGAGAGATACCCTCTCATGTCCTATGTACTCCAATGCCCACGCTACCCTTGCTGCTAATGCACCAAACGTATCATCATAAACTATTGCATACTTGCTTGCATCATCAACCCCAACGCTCCTGAACAGTCTATGTAACTGCTTAGGGTCCATACTCTCTAGTACCCTTGCCAATGGTAGTGATACTGCATCTGGTATATGCCCATGTATGTAATCCTCCTCCTTGCGTACATCTATAAGCACTACATCCTTGCTTGAGATATTGAGTAGTTCTTCTGGCTCAACAAGCACTGGATACATCCTCCTCCTTGCTTTCATCATGCAGCACACTCACCCCTAGCAGTCTTGACTATGAACCTAGAATCACTACCATAATCAACGTAACTCTCTGGATCCTCCTCAGGTGATGGGAGTTTAGATGCCTCCTCTATTATAGGTTTGAGATCATCAACGCTCTTTATGTTGGTACCATTACCTTCCAGCACCCTATCTATCCAAGATGCGAAACCCTCTCCATCAAGCCTCTCCTTTCTATACACATCTATGAGCCTTAGGATAACATCTATGATTCGCTTTGCTGGTACCCTTGCAACTATCCTTCCTAGAGCGCTCTCCTTGCCTACCTTACCTCCCAATAGCATGTTGTATGCTGGGGTGAGCGTATTATTCATCCTCACAGCAGCACCAAAGAACCCAATCGTTGCTATCATATGCTGACCACAGGAGTTTGGGCATCCACTAATCTTTATCGTTGAATCCCTTAAAGCATCGTCCATGTCAAGCCCTAACTCTATCAACCTGCTCCTTATCTCCTTTGCTAATCTATGGGCATTGGTTATTGCTAGGTTGCATGAGGTTGTGCTTGTGCATCCAACTACAGATGCTATGCTCAGTGCACCATAGTTTGCTAACCCTGTCTCTGATAACCTCTTGTAGAGTTCAACCAACCTGCTCTTCATAACCCACCTTAATGCAAATCCTTGGTATGGGGTTGTTACAACACAGCCCTCATGGGAGAACTCCCTGCATATACTTGCCAATGCTCTCAACTGCCTTGCTGTAACATCACCAGCAGGTAATGGTATGAATACTATAGCATAACCCTTCTGCTTCTGATCCATCACATTGCTCTTAACCCATCTATGGAACCCATCTGGAGCATTGAATGGCTTCAACTCAACAAGATCTATATCATCTGTATGTGGAGCATCAACCTTATCCTCTCTTATGTAGAGATTTGCTAGAACTGATCTTGTCATAAGCACTATCCTCCTCTCCTTCAACACCAGCTCCCTGAACCTCTCAAAGCCCATATCATGGACAAGGTAGCGCATTCTATTCCTATGCACCTTCTCCCTATCACCAAGCCTATCGAATAACCTTATAACTGCCATGCATGTTGGTAATAGCATATCCTCTGGCGTGAAATCTTCAAGAAGTTCAGCAAGGTATGATGCTGGTCCCAAGCCTCCACCTATGTAGACCCTGAAGCCTCTAACCTTCCTACTAGCATTACCATCAGATACCTCCTCTTCCCTAACAACAGGTACAAGCCCAACATCTGCTATCCTTGCATAACTATGCTCATCACAGCATGCAAAGTTGAACTTGAACTTCCTTGGAAGGTTCTGGCACATAGGGTTGCGCAGAAAGAACCTTGCCAATGCTTTTGCATAAGGTGTAACATCGAATGGTTCATTCCTGCATATGCCTGCAAATGGGGAGCATACAACATTTCTAACTGTGTTACCACATGCCTCTCTACTCGTTAGTCCAACCTCTACCAATCCCTTCTCAACTGCAGGCGCATCATCTAGATAGACCCAGTGCATCTGTATATTCTGCCTAGTTGTAACATGTACACTCCCTATGGAGAAGTCTTCACATAACTTTGCTAATCTTATAAGTTGATCTGGGTAGAGTATACCAGCAGGGACCTTTATCCTTACCATTGTGTAGTCCTTGTTAAGTCTTGAACCATACATACCATGCTGTAACCTGAACCTTCTAAACTCATCCTCGCTTATCTTACCTTCCCTGTAGAGTCTAACCATCTCCTCAACGCTTGTAACCTCTTCAGGTAGACCCCAACTCTCACGTTCATTCTCACTACTCTCAATATGTATTCTATGGTGGTCTTGTTGCTTTTGCATATAGCAGTATGATAACATCGTTATATTTAAAACTTCTCTAAATAAATATTATGGAATAAGATACTATTTATAACATAATTAGCATGATATATACATAACAATCACTGTTATGGCTGTTGGTATGTTATACAGGCTTGATAAGAATAATCGCTATTTATTTAAAGAGCATGACATACAACTTTAGGATGAGATTCTGAAGATGTAAACCAGAACTCTATATCTACCAATAGATATTATATTATAACTATGTTTATCAAAATAGTCCTAGTGCAAAGCCCATAGCCATAACTGCTAGTACAGATGCTGTTATCTTTGGTATATACCTGCTATATGGAATGATCCTATGCTGAACATACATGTATGCTTTCACAGCAAGCACAGTTATCCCTATCAGTGCTATGGCTACAGCAATAGCATATGCAACGATCAATAGTAACGGATCAACTCCCCCTGCTGCCAAAGCAAGTATAACTAACTCCTCCTCATGTACAAAACCTAGCATCAATGCAAAGCTTGCTATTGTACTCAAACTTGGCATTGTTCTAGCTAGATGCACATGCAGATGAGAATGGTATCCAATATCTTTATGCCAGTGCACATGCTCATGCTCTATCAACTGCGTATTATCATGTAGATGCCCATGCTGGGTCTCTATAAAGTCTTCACCCTTCTCCCTCCAGAATAAGTATGCTAGAACACCTAAGGCTGTAGCAACGCCATACTGTAAGTATAGATGGGGTATCTCTATTAATGGAGAGATTAAGATGTATGCTATAACAACAACCATCGATGATAGGAAATGAGCACCTGCTATGATCCCCGAGCTTATAAAGCTGCTTACTAATGGTCTCCTACTATGCATGGAATATAGCACCGCTACCAGCCAACCATGTGATGGATTAACCCCATGTAATAATCCAAATACTATGATGCCTATAAGCACACCATCTATCATCGTTATAGGCTTTGTAGCACTCGATTATATATTACTTCTCATGAAACCGATTGATTAAAATATAGCTATTTTATATAGAGTAGATAAGCGATGGATGATATCAAAGAAAGAATAGAATTCTTATGTGATATTACTGAAGAAGATAAAAATAATATAATCATGCTCGTTAATATAGCCGATGAGGCTATATTCAATTACTTCAACAAGAGATGTAGAGATTTCAACATAGTTATATGTGAAGGTGAGTGGGCCATGACTGTGCAGAGTATAATCCATAGGAAGAAGAAGTATAGCGAGATGATGAGGTTCAGCGATACAAATAATACATCCTTCACAGATACTAGGTTAAAGGAGATAATTATAAGAAAAGATAAGGCCAACTTTGGCAACTATTTACATGAGATGGTATTTGCAGTTATGCATGATGGTCTCCCTGAACATCTTAGAGAAGCACTAGCATGGTACTTTACCTTAGAGATGCTTAAACCGTATAGATATGCTAAACCTACTTATCCTGACTGGATCATAGACCTTTACCTTCAGCCTATAAGGCATCTTGTAAGGATGTTTGGCATAGAGCTTACAAAAGATCTAGCGTTAGGTAATATTGATGTTGAGGACTCTCTCCTTCCAAAAGAGGTACAGAGGTTATTTTTACCTGAAGGACTCGATAACATATAATAATGTTAACATTATTATACCACTCCTGTGTAATATATACGAGTACATGAGTGTTAAGAGGTATAAAAAGAGTTGTGCGATATGGTGTAATGATTGCGATGCAGTATTCGATATCCTGCAAGTTGCAGAAGAACATGCAGAACAGACTGGCCATACTATAAAAGTAATCGAGTTCGTAATTGAAAGGGGATAGATACTACGTTCAGATGAAACACTATAGAAGATAGTTATAGGAGTTAACCCTTCCTTATACCACTGAACCTAGCATTAAGAACAACTCTTCTAACTATTCTAACCACTTCATACACAAAACCTCTTATATCATCTGCTATGTTACCTAACAGCCTAACAATTACACCAGAGTCATAGGGTAGTATGGATGCTCCTCCAACCACATTAGCAAAGTGCTTAATTGTAGCATTGACCTCTTCACTTATAGCATTAACATACTCTGCTCTAGTTATTATGTAGATGCTTCCAACCACATCATGCTCATCTAGTATACCCATTGTCTTAAGGTTATTCTTCTTTGGTTCCAGGACTACATTATCCATGAACCTTACATTACCATACTGGTTCCTTGCTATGGTCTTCATATAACATATATCATACTGGAATGCTTCATTCCGTGCAACCCTTCCAGGTACTATTATCTCAGAGTATACTAAAGTAGCATGTTCATGAACATTCAAGTTAATCTTCTGATAGAAACGTGAATCTCTGTAAGGAATTATCTGATCAGGTATATATTCCATGTAGCAATCTTCATCTACATAAATGTTAACCATCTGCGTAGCATAATTCCTATTCATCCTGTATATTCTAGTTGCGCCTTGGGTTGTTACATGTAGCATTGCTTTATTCCTCAGTATTATATCCACCCTGTACCTGTCGCCTTGCAGTATTCCTCCCGATGGAGACATGATGTATATATATGCCATCTCTGGTAGTGACTCCTCAAGATACATAGCCTTAAGTACAACTAATGGTACTTTTGAGAACTTTTCCTTTATCACAGTTCTACCAGTGCTGGGATCGCTCTCAAGCATCAAGTAAAGTAGGCCTGTCTTCCCAGATCTGCCCACATCTAGCTGTGCTAGCCTTGCTTCATATGCCAACACTTCAGATGGTATATCGTCAGGTGTGTAGAACTTTATGTTTGTGTAATCTATAGCATCGGGATAGTTAGCAGTAGGGATGTCCTTATCGTTACTATTGCCGATAACTTTCACATCATCACTGTTCATACCATTACCATGCCTAACATACATATATGCATAAATTAATCTTATTTCTAATATTAAATTAATTGAATCTAAATCATTAGCTTATCTAGTGATTGGCTTTGGTTGTGCCTCAAATAGCACATCTCTTACTATATACTCTACAACCTTATCTATCCCTTCACCAGTCTTGCAGTTGGTGAACACGAATGGCTTATTCCCTCTCACAATCCTTGCATCCCTCTCCATTATACTAAGATCTGCACCAACATATGGAGCAAGATCCACCTTATTTATAACAAGCAGATCCGATGTCTCTATCCCTAACCCTCTCTTCCTAGGATACTTGTCTCCAGCAGAGACATCAACTATGTATATGAAGTAATCTGCAAGTGCTGGGCTAAACGTAGTTGTTATATTATCTCCTCCACTCTCTATTATTATGAGATCAAGATAGGGGTACTTGTTCTCCAACTCCTCCACTATAGCAAGGTTCATTGAAGGGTCCTCACGTATTGCAGTGTGTGGGCATCCTCCTGTTGCTACCCCTATCACAAGCTCCTCTGGCATTATACCCATCTCCTTGGCCAGATGTCTACGCATCCTCTCCGCATCCTCCTTGGATACAACATCGTTAGATATTATACCTATCTTGTAACCCTTTGCTGCTAGTATTGGTACTATCCTTTCTATGAGCATGGTCTTACCAGAACCTACTGGACCACCTACTCCTAACCTGGGTATTCTCTTACCACTCATATGTAACATCATCTATGCTCTCAAGTTATAAACATTTTCGTAGCAAGTCTCTCGTGCATCATCTGCACAATATCTACCTCTGGTGCAAACTGCCACATGCTCGATAATGGCTTATCTATATTCTCCTTCACAATAGAGACCATCAATGGCTTAAGCTCATCTACTATAATCTGTCCTTGAAAGTGATTTAACATACCTAGCCTCAATGCTGCACCTATTACGCTTATGGAGAAGGAGTATAGCAGTATGAGTCCAGCCTTAGGCTTTGGTATACCAAACATGTTGCACGCTACTGCTAAGGCTACTGGGTATACACCGTTTGCCTTCTTAGACCTTACTGCGTTATCATACGACTCTAATATAGAGTGAACATTATTATTTGGCATCTTATTACTAACTATTTGATTCAAGCATCTTATTAGTTGTATACCAGATCTTACAGATGCTTCTCTTATCTCCTTTATAAGCCTCATAGCAAATATTGTATTATCTATCTCTATTAGCCTAGCTAAATCTGAATCCTTAGCAGCCTGATATGCATTACCAAATGCTACACAATCCGCAGGACCTATCTGCTGCTTCAGGAATACACTCAATAGATTCTTAAGATGCTCCACATTCTTCACCCTCTTATTATAAAAGAACATCTCTAACCCGTTTGATGTTGTATACATACCAGTTGGAAAGAAGGAATCGGCTAACTGCATAATGCTTATATCTTCTACACCTATTGCATCTATTACATTATCATCATAATTATTACTCTTTACACGATTGTATGCTTTACTACTACTAATCTTCTCTCCCACATCAGTGCTCATGTACCTCAACTCCTTCTTCTGGTTCAAATACCATCCTTGTCTTCTCAATCACAAGATGGTCAAGTATAGGATTAAGCAGTCTCTTTATCATCTCCATCTCGGTATCAGCCTGTATAGGGAAGTAAACGCTCCTATCTTCAACCTTTATAGGCCTATGCAAGTTTCCTATCGTATGCCCTACCCTAACAGCAATCTCCACAACATGATCTACAGGAGTATCGTCCTTTATCTTTATCATTGCAAGGTTTTCTTCCTCTAGTTCTACAACTACCATCCTCTCATTAGATAGATGAATTACATCCCCGTGTCTTAATCTAGAACCTTGAGGTAATGTTATGATCACATCGCTACCCTTATCCGTTACTTTGCGCATCCTCACTCTCTCTGACTCTATCCTGTTTATCTTCACGATCTCACATAACCCTTGTCTTGACATCTCTTCATACCGTGCTCTAAGAATGCTATCCCTCTTTATATTGCCTATTATTGAACTGATCTGTATGCTAGTACTCATACCTTCTTGCTCACCCTTGCTTCCTTTAACCTCTTAACAGCATCATGCATATCGAGCATCCTTTGTGTACTATCTATTAATCCATAATGCTTGTATGCATGTCTATCTACAAATGCAAATAATAGACCACTGTTGCTGAACTTCACCCTTGCGCCTATCTCAAACCTCTCTGCTATAACACATATTGTTACTTTATGGTAAGGATAGTCAAGGTTAAGATGGGTTAAAGGATCTATGTAACCTGACATGGCTGCTATCTTACCTGCAACTATTGTAACATGTTTTATCCTGCTAGGATCTATAACATACATATTTTCATCAACATTTGATTCTTCTACACAATGACGTATAAGCAACTCTTTCTTTCACCTCCTACTCTCTGATATCGCTTGTTGGCTGAGGTCCTCTGCAGCAAGGTTCCTATCTATCCTCAGCACTGCCTTTGCTATCTCACCAGCAGCCTTTAGAGCAGTTGTCTTTACCAGCAGTGGGTCCAGTACACCTGCCTCCATCATATCTATTGGCTCGCCAGTGTTTATATCTATACCAAAGGTATCTGGCAATGCCTTTGCAGTCATGACCTTCTCTAGCCCATTGAAGCCAGCGTTGGTGAGTATCTGCCTCATTATGCTCTCCAGTGCTGCTGCAACAACATCTACCCCAACCTGCTCTAAACCCTTCAACTTCAAACCCTTCATCTTATCTATTACATGTAACTCTGCAGCACCTCCACCAACAACAACGCCATTGTTCAGCGCAGCCTCTGCGGCATTAACTCCATCCCTAGCAGCCCTCCATCGCTCCAGCGATGTCTCCTTAGTTGTACCAGAGACTATTATTGTGACTATGTTCTTATTCTTGCCATTCTCTATGTATATTATATTATTATCCTCATCTTCATAGACTCTATCTGCATAACCAAGGATATCTGGGAGCTTAAGATCATCCATAAGCCTTACAGGCTTGGCTCCAGTATAACGTGCTACATGCTCTATTTCATCGGTAGAGATTATTGCAGTGAATACCCTTCTACTTATCAACAGATTCTCTACAGCATCATCTATCTCAGGCGATGCTATGAGTATAACATTTGCCCCCGTTGCTAGCATAGCATCTACTATCTCCTTTGCCTTTGTTACCCTATCCTTCTCCATGGTAAGGATGTCTTCGTATCTACTATTCTCCTTGAGCCATGACTCCTTCACAGGCTTGAGATCGAGCTTGCATACAAGTATCCTTGCGTCCCTTATCTCTAACGGTAGATCCTTATCCAATCTACCCCTTTCAAGTATCAGGCCAGAGATCACTTTATCATCCATATTCATTCTTCTCACGATCTTTATTGATTTATCAAAATCGTATGAACCATTATAGGATGCGTTATTGCCTACAGCTCTTATTGCAGATATTACTATAGATGCAAGTCTCTTACCATCCAATTTCGATGCTAATGACGTGTTAACTACATACTCCAACTCTACATCATCGATTGATATCTTCCTTGCTACTTTCTCTAGCAACTCACATGCATAGTATACACCACTCTCTATACCCTCAACAACCTTGGTTGGGTGCACACCTAGTTCCTTTATAAGCCTCTTCCCTTCCTTAACCATCTCTGCAGCCATGACCACTGCAGTAGTAGTACCGTCACCAACCAACTGCTCCTGCCTCTCTGCGATCTCCACAACCATTCTTGCAACGGGGTGTATGGTCTTCAACGATAGTAGTATGGTTACACCATCATTGGATACATGCCTATTCATTGCCTGATCTATTAGCAGTTTATCTAATCCCTTTGGACCAAGTGTAGTTCTTACGGTATCTGCCACTGCTATAACAGCATTAACGTTAGACTCTAATGCATCGAATTCTATGTTCTGTGCCATAGGACGCCATACGTTTGTATTTGTCATCTTATAGGAGTGATGAAATTAAAATAAAAAAAGATTTTGGTTCTTATACACCTTATCTTATTATCTGCTACGCACTTGCGTTATCATGATATGAAGTACCTTTGTGCTAACGCTAGCTCCTTGGCTGGCTCTACAGTTGCTATCTTACCATCTATCTTCACCTCATACGTCTCTGGATCTATCTCTATCTTTGGGGTGCTAGAGTTCCATGCCATATCCTTCTTGCTTATGTTCCTACAGTTCCTAACTGGAAGGACTATCTTCTCCAACCCAAGCCTGTTCTTCACACCCAACTCCATTGCCCTCTTCGATACGAATGTGAAGCTTGTATTCTTCACGGCTCTACCAAATGCACCAAACATAGGTCTATAGAAGACGGGCTCAGGTGTTGGTATTGATGCGTTTGGATCACCCATTATAGACCATGCTATGAACCCTCCCTTGAATACCATCTTTGGCTTTGCTGGAAAGAATGGTATAGGATACATAACTATATCAGCGTATTTACCTGGCTCTAATGAGCCTACATAATCTGCTATACCATGAGTCCTTGCACAGTTTATAGTTGTCTTTGCTATGTACCTTTTTGCTCTGAAGTTATCGTTATCTACAGAATCTTCCTTCAGCTTACCTCTCATCTTCTTCATCTTATCTGCAGTCTGCCATGCTCTTAGTGTTACCTCTCCTATCCTACCCATTGCTTGGCTATCAGATGAGTACATGCTCAGTACTCCTTCATCATGAAGCACATCCTCTGCTGCTATTGTCTCAGCCCTTATCCTTGACTCTGCAAACGCAACATCCTCTGGTACTGCAGGGTTAAGATGGTGGCAGAACATAAGCATGTCTAGATGCTCATCAACAGTGTTTACAGTGTATGGCCTAGTTGGGTTTGTTGATGATGGTAATGCAAACTCCTCTGCTGCTATCTTCATTATATCTGGTGCATGACCCCCTCCAGCACCCTCTGTATGATACGTATGTATAGTTCTCCCATCTATTGCGTTTATGGTATCTTCAACATAACCACATTCGTTAAGTGTATCTGTGTGTATAGCTACTTGAGTATCTGTCATATCTGCTGCTCTAAGTGCTGCATCTATGACTGCTGGTGTAGTGCCCCAATCCTCATGTATCTTTGTGCCTATTGCACCAGCATCTATCTGCTCCAGCTGTGTTGCAAGGGAAGGATGAGAATCGTTACCCTTGCCTAGGAACCCAAAGTTTACTGGAAAGTCCTCCACAGCCTCAAGCATCCTGCTTATGTTGAATACTCCAGGAGTGCATGTAGTAGCATTTGTGCCATCTGCAGGACCAGTGCCTCCTCCTATGAGTGTAGTTGTGCCAGCACTTATAGCCTCTATGTAAAGCTGTGGGCATATGAAGTGTATATGCGTATCTATATGACCTGGTGTACATATCGTATGTTCTCCTGCAGTAGCCTCTGTGCATGCAGAAACAACCATGTTAGGATCTACATCATCCATTATGTATGGATTGCCAGCCTTCCCTATCCCTGCTATCTTCCCATCCTTTATGCCTATATCTGCCTTGACTATGCCTAGAATGGGATCAAGTATCAACGCATTGGTTATCACATGATCCAGTGCACCATGTGAATTTGTAACGCCTGGTGTCTGTGCCAAACCGTCCCTCAGCGTCTTACCTCCTCCAAATACACACTCATCCCCTGGGGCTATCAGATCCTTCTCAACTTCTACTATTATGTCTGTATCTCCTAACCTAACCCTATCACCCTTGCTAGGACCATATAGTTCTGTGTATTGCTTTCTAGTTAACTTGAGAACCATGCTCTCACCTCATGCCCCCTTGTAGCCTCTCATCCTAGCCTTCTCCAAAGCCATCCTCTTTACTACGCTAGATGTTGTGCTACCCATCGTCAAGCCACCACATCCATAGAACACCTTCTTGCCTCCAAACTCCACCAACTCCACCTCCCTTGTATCTCCTGGCTCGAACCTAACTGCTGTGCCTGCAGGTATGTTAAGCCTGTAACCAAATGCCTTCTCCCTTGGGAACTCCAATGCTCTATTCACTTCAAAGAAGTGCGTATGAGAACCAACCTGTATAGGTCTATCGCCAGTATTCTTCACAGTCACCTTAACAGTATTCCTACCCTGATTGCATACAACAGGCTCTGCAGCGAGTATGTATTCTCCTGGTTTCATACTCGCAGCCACCTCCTACTGTATTGGGTCATGTACAGTCACCAACTTTGTACCATCTGGGAATGTTGCCTCCACCTGTACTGTATGGATCATATCTGCT
This sequence comes from archaeon HR04, assembly GCA_002898655.1. GTDB lineage: Archaea > Thermoproteota > Nitrososphaeria > Nitrososphaerales > Nitrosocaldaceae > Nitrosocaldus. The sequence continues at coordinate 23,170 of BEHG01000002.1, read as the reverse complement.
ACCCCATCCATCACATCATTCTTCTTTAGAATAGTCTTTGCCTCCTTCATAAGCTGTGCTACGCTCTTGCCCTCTCTCGCCCCTTCTACAACGTAATTGGCTATGTATGCAACTGCCTCCACATAGTTCAACTTCAAGCCTCTGCTCTTGCGTTGTGCTGCAATCTGTGCAGCTGTCCATATCAACATCTTTTCTATTTCTCTTGGTGCTAACATCATACTAATCAGCTCTATAGGATAATTATCAGGCAAATATTTTAGAATTTTTAGTAAGAATTAATATAAGTTAACTTGCAGTGATTTAGTCGATGTCTACAAAAAATAAGTTTATCTAGTTTGCTTGGGTGTGCATCCTCTCTGCTAAGGCCTTGCCCATCCTATCCCTGCTGGTATATACTGGAACCCTGCAAGAGCAAGTAAGAATATCCATGCTGTGAATACAAATGGGCCGGTCAATGCAGGAAGACCCCATCTTCCAAACAGGTTCTGGAATGCAGGCATCATGAATGAACATGCTATAGTTGCCAAGACAGCGTAGAGGAAGGTCTGCCATGTCAATGGTACAAAACTCGTCAATGCTATCATAACAAGTACTTGGTTGAATCCATGTAACCCCATCCTTATCTCGCTTGTAGGTAACCTTTGCAGTATAGCCATCCCTGCACCTATGGCAGAGCCGATAAGTGCCATCAATCCTGCTAGGTAGAGAGGTGATGTTGGATCCCATTGTGTTGTATATGCGTTTGTAAACAACCTTGATACAGTCAATGTGCCATCTGGAGTAGTATATGTAGCAGAGAGTAACTCAAATGACAATGTAAGTCCTACTACCCAGAATATACCAGTCTTCCAGTTCTCTACGAACGTTACCTGTGATACACCGTTAAGCACTGCTATCATGAATTCTTTTGGTGTCCATTTGAATGAGTGTTCAGGCTCAGGGTTACTACTATCAGACATCAATTGATTTACACTTGTACCACTAGCAACTGCAGCAACTATAGGTTCTTTCTGGGCTGGGGCTGGCCAGATGTTATGGCCAAATCTTTTAGTTGCAAGCATTATTGCCCATGTTGTGAATATGAAGGATGACGTGAATCCGGGTATTGCCCAACCTTGTCCTCCTAGTACAAACCAGTCACCCATCACATGTGCAAATGCCATCCATGATACAGCTGTCCATGCAGCACCAAATATGGATATCCAGAATGTTGCATGATTGGATTTAACGAATGGACCAGACCAGAACGCCATTCCAGTAAGGATGGAGTTGTATCCAAAGAGCCCGAACGTTACTAGATCGTACGGTGCACCCATCATCAATGCCATCCCTGCGCCTACCAAGCCTGCTATGACCATCATAACACCTGCCCTCCACGATGCCAGCAATACACCCGCAAGTATCAATATCCCATTCACTGGTGAACTGAACAATGGTACTTCAGATATTCCATTGAAGAGTATGTAGAAGAAGTCCAGTAGAGGGTCTCCAGTACTGTAGCTAGGACAACATGTTCCTGCCATATAGTAATGAATTACAAGGTAGTTTAATTCTTTTTAAAATATTGGGATTTAATTTATAACATACTAAAATGATCTTTTATAATTGGTATTAGTATATGAAGATGCTAGAAAATATGATGTATTATAATACAGGAAGATGTTATATTGCCATTGGATGTAACATTCAAAATAATCTTTATAGATAGATGGTATAAGAATAAGATATGGTCTCAATACTATCTGAAAGCGTAGGATACTTTATACTAATTGGACTTGGTTCTATAATGGCACTTATAGTCACACTGCTCATCAAGGCAGAGTTCAAATGGTTGGGAACAAAGGTTACATCTGAATGGTTCTCTACAGCAGGGAGGAATATAAAGAGTGGGCTAGTTGCAGCATCTGTAGTATCTGCATGGACGTGGGCTGCAACACTACTCCAATCCTCAACAGTTGCATATCAATTCGGCATAAGTGGACCATTCTGGTACGCTGCTGGTGCAAGCATACAGATAGTCCTGTTTGCCATACTTGTCATAGAACTGAAGAAAAAGGCTCCAACAGCACATACGTTCCCAGAGATCATACATGCTCGATTTGGGAGTAATACGCACAAGATATTCCTCTTCTTTGCGTTAATGACAAATATCATAGTCACTGCAATGCTAGTGCTTGGTGGTGCAGCTGCTGTGCATGCTCTAACTGGCGTTAACATATACATAGCAGCAATGCTTATACCCTTTGGGGTAATCATATATACATTCTTTGGGGGCCTAAAGGCGACATTCTTGGCAGATTACTTTAATGCAACGCTAATATTCATAGTTCTACTGATATTTGTTACAGTCATCTACTTCATGAACCCAGAGATAGGTGGTATAACAGGCATGTATAATAAATTAACATCAGCATCAATACTAAGACCTGTAGAGGGCAATGCTTCTGGTTCATATCTAACGATGGCTTCCACTGGTGCACTCATCTTTGGCATAATAAACATAGTCGGGAACTTTGGTACAGTGTTCGTTGATCAGGCCTACTGGCAGAGGGCCATAGCAGCAGAACCAAGGGCCGCAGCAAAGGGGTTCCTACTTGGAGGGTTAGCATGGTTCGCCATACCATTCACTCTGGCAACTACGCTAGGCTTGACTGCCGTTGCAACAGGTATTACACTCAGCCAAGCAGATGTAGGTGCTGGGTTAGCAGCACCAATGGCAGCATCACATATACTGGGCGATGTGGGTGCAATACTTCTCCTGACGATGCTGTTTATGGCAGTAACATCTGCTGGCTCTGCTGAACTCATAGCGGTATCATCTCTAGTAACATACGATATCTATAGGACGTATATCAAAAGGACAGCAACAGGTAAGGAACTGATAAAGATATCAAGGATAGTGATAATAGCATTTGGTATAGGGATAGGGATACTAGCATCCCTATTGCTTCAACTAGGGGTTAATCTCCAATACGTATACCTCTCGATGGGTATACTGATAAGCTCTGCTGTAGTACCTATAGCCTTATCTATACTATCTAAGCGAGCAAACAAGATGGCAGTAACGTTGGGTGCCATACTAGGCCTTGTATGTGGTGTATCAATCTGGCTCTACTCAGCAAATATATTGTATGGAGAGATCTCGGTATCTTCTACAGGACAGAGTATACCTCTTTTGCTTGGAAACATCACATCCTTATCTGTTAGTGCTATTATATCACTTATCTATAGCATTCTAAGACCAGAGAGATTTGATTTCAGCGTATTGAGGAGAAGGATAAAGATTGTTGATGATAAAATAAGATCATTGCTTGAGGATAAAGATGAGGCATTCTTAGAGAAGGCTAGGCGGTTCACCTATAGATATGCAGTAGCAATAACACTAGCCTTGGTTGTTGCATGGCCTCTACCTTTGTACTTCTCCAACTATATATTCTCTGAAGCGATATACTATGTATGGGTTACTATAGCAATTATATGGGCTAGCGTAGCATCTATCGTAATAATAGTACTACCATTGGTAGAGGAGAGGAGTAGGATAATGCACGTCTGGAAGAATATTATAATACCAACAGTATTAGCAGCGATAATGGCAGTAGCAATAATAACATCTATCATGTTATACTCATCCATAGAAGAGAAGAATAAAGATGTAGCAGAACATATTCTAGTGTTCATCTACAGCCTATTAGGTGTAATAGGAGGATTCGCAGTCATAGTTATAATGCTTAACATCAAGCTCTCAAAGTTGGTTGAGATAAGGACTAGAGAGTTGGAGTTGGCTAATGCAGAGTTGAAGCGTAAGGATAGGCTGAAGGATGAGTTCATAAGTATAGCATCACATGAACTTAGAACCCCAATACAACCTATCCTAGGGTTTGTAAGCTTAGCAAGGAAAGGTAAGATAGATCCAGATACTGCTTGGGATGGTATACTCAGACATGCAAAGAGGCTACAACATCTCACAAATGAGATACTCGATGTAAGCAGGATAGAGAGCGGGAATCTTGTACTGCACATGGAGAAGGTAAGGATAAATGATATAATAATGGATGTTATAAATACTCTAAGACCAAATATTAACAATGAGGTGTCATTAAATGTCAGGCTTGATGAGAATGTAGAAGTATATATTGATAAGATAAGAATCAATCAGGTTATAACAAACATACTGGATAATGCAATAAAGTTCACAAAGTATGGTGAGATAAGTATAGAGAGCATGGTATTAAAGAACAAGGAGAGGATAGAGATAAGCATAAGTGATACTGGAGGAGGTATACCAGAAGATCTTCTTCCTGTTCTATTTGAGAAGTTCGTTACAAAGAGCATACATGACGGTAATCAATATGGTGTTGGATTAGGTCTGTTCATAAGCAGGGCTATAGTTAATGCGCATAAGGGAGAGATAACTGCATATAACAATGATAGGGGTGGTGCAACATTCATAATAACACTCCCATTCGATAGCACCAAGTGTTTATGATCTAATAATAGATGTTATCTAATCATCTTAACCTTTCTATATTATCCAACAAATCCTTTACCTGCTCCTGTGTAAGATCAAACTCATTCAACTCTTTAAGGTACTCATTCAACTCCTGGAGTTTCTTATATGATGTTTCATCCTCAATCATATTGATTAGTGCATCTAACTCGAATGGTTTCTGTATGAGTTCTACCACATGCCTAAGTTGTTTGATAGAATCGAAGAGAGTCTCTTTGACATATGCTGATGCAAATATTATCCTTTGTTGTGGATTCAACATCAATATCTCTTTTGCAACGTTCATACCGTTCTCCTTTGGCATTCTATAATCAAGTACAACTACATCAAATACAGCAGGATTAAGACATTCATTATGTATAGGCCTGTTTACTTCATCCTGCTTATAGTATGCATGTCTCCTTAATTCTTCCTTATATAATCTGATACATGCTTCTCCATCCATAGCTAACATAACCTCATGATTCCTTTCCTCTAATGCTATCTTATATTGTATCGCAGTATCTATCTCATCCTCTGCTATGAGTACTCTCATAGATACATATCATTTACTGCTTTGATCTTATTAACCTTTTTAATCATATTGAGTAATGAATATTCTGCTAACTTTCCATGCTATGATAACATAGAGTATGGTAACTAAAACTAGTTCCTAGTAGAGTGAATGTTTAAAATAAATATACTACGTTATTGAGTTAATATGAATTCTAGTATTTATTTAGGGGTTATAAAAAATAAAAAGTTTTATATACTGATTAATAGTAGAAGTAATATGTATAAAGAGTTAGAGAATAGGCTAGCTGATTCGGTAGTAGAGAATGTTGAGATAAGGCTTATAAAGACATCAAGGTACTCGATCAGGCATAGTACTGAACTTGAGATTAGCAAGATAAAGGAACTAGCCTCTAGTATACAGCAACATGGACTACTCCAGCCCATCCTAGTCAGACCAGTCGAGGATTACCTTGAGGTGGTAGCAGGGCATAGGAGGCTTCAAGCATGCAAGTCTTTGAGATGGAGAACCATACCATGTATAATAAAGGAGTTGAATGATAAAGAGGCGTATGAGGTACAGTTGGTAGAGAATATTCAAAGACAAACGTTAGACCCAATAGAGGAGGCTGAGGCATTCAGTAAGTACGTCATGGAATATGGCTGGGGTGGTGTTACTGAATTAGCAAAGTGTATAGGAAAGAGTGAGGAGTATGTATCCCATAGGATACAACTACTAAGGCTGCCAGAGAGTATAAAGCAAGAGATCAACAAAGGTAGGCTGAGTGTAAGCCATGCATTGGAACTGGTCAATCTAAGCCCTTCTATGCAAGAAAAGATGGTCAATGCTATAATACAGGATAGACTATCTGTGAAGGCTGTAAGAGAGTTGAAGAAGTTGGAATCCTTTGAAGAGTCTTACATCGATAAACGAACTTACATAAATGAAAAGAAGATACGCATACTCAAGAAGACTATAATAGCACTAAAACTCACACTCTACAGGTTAGATTCCCTCATGGAGGAGACAAAGAAGACACTTGAGCCCAATGATGCTATAAGTATTACAAACACCCTCATGCATATCAGATTGACTGTACACAACCTTATAGATGATGTGATAAAGGCCAAACATGATTTATAAATCTTATATAAGTTTAAATCTATTTCTAGAAATAATAATAAATTAATATGGTAACTATTTAACAACCTACAACTATATGTTCTAATCATACCTTAACCCAAATATAAATAATGCAGAGAGGCAGAGAATTGCAGTAATAAAGGTAGTCTGAATTTAGGAAGAATATTGCTAGATCTGCAAGTAGTACACTCAAGTTTAGATGCTACTCAATTAGAGAAGGTAAGAGAAAAGGTATACTATTCGTAACGGTAAAGGAAGATTAACAGATAATAGATATGTCCTACAACTAATATATCATACTATTAACCTTATAATGTTCAAGCGTTCTAATTGACGCCTGCAATACTTTATAAGTAAAGATGAACTAATCAAACTCGTTGATGATGTAGCAGATATAATAATGACTGCTTTAGATTACAAGTTCGTACTTGTCTTGCTATTCTTCAAGAGGCTTAGCGATAAGGCTATGTATGAGAGAGAAAAGGTTAGGATGTGAAGGGGTTAAGTGATGAGCAGATAGAGAGGAGTTGGAGCAGCGAGTATTAGAGTATATACCAAGAAAATACTTATGGGATGAGGTTACAAAGGATGCAAATAACCTTCCAAACAATCTAGCAGATGCAATAAATGAGATAGCAAAGCATAACGATTACCTTCAGGGTGTAATAAACAGGGTTGATTTCATGGAGTCTACAAGGAACCAAGAGAATAGGGAGTTGTTAAGTTGATCAACCTATTCAATAGATATGAGTTTGATATCTAGATGAGTTGAAGGATGTTATAAGAATGATCAATTCAAATAAAGTAATAAAATAAAAAAGTAATTAATTGAATCGATCTCTTTTACTCTACCTGCTCCTCCTATACACAACTGCTGCAGATGAACCCCCAACTACACCTACTGCACCTATCATACTCTCTGGAACAACATTGAATGTTACTGGTATGCTCAACACTACACTACCTTGTGTGGTAAAGTCAGCAACTATGCTCCATGTACCTGCTTCACTCATGGTTATTGAACCAAGCCATATGAATGGATCTGGTATTGTGTTTGGTGCCCAGTTCCAACTCTGTATATTGATTGTACCACTTGGTGCATCTGCATAAACATGTAGATCATCTATAGTTATTGGGGAGCCTAGGCTCATGTAGAGTACAAGGCATTGTACACTCTTAATGGTGGATCATGTAGTAGTATGCATGCAAGTGCGTATAGGTTTCCTTGCTCTGCCTGTATGATAATGGAACCTTGTTCTGGTAGGTTATACTCACTATGTATAGCATCTATAGCCTGCTGAACCTCCTCATCTGTAAAGGAGTTGGATAGTGCTTCTCCTATAGCATCTACCAACCCTTCTCTGCTAGAGAATGAGTAACCATTTGCATATGTATATGTTGGGTGTATATAGATGCTGCTAGCGTGACTATAGCCATAGTAATCATGTTTATGCTCGTTACCCTTCTCATATCCAGTTCTACATTACTCTCTCTGATGATATTATAAATATTTTATAGGTAATCTAAAATCATTACAATTTAGGATAAAGCGCTATAAAAATTTCCATGATATAGTTAGATGGATGCTACCTTGATCACTATCTTGCCAAAGTGCTGATCCATCTCCATCCTTGTATGAGCAAGCACTGCATCCTCTAACACAAGAGTCTATCTATGACGGGTTTGATCCTATTCTTGTGTATGAGCTCTAGCATCTCCATCTGCTTACTGCCTAGATACTCACCGAAGATAGATAAAGTCTGTTGTAGAATGGTCTAGCCTCTACCTTTGCATAATGGGGGTACAATTGCGCTGCATATAACCATTATACCACTCCAAGCACTTTATGCTTGCATCCCATATACCAAGCTGATCTAGATCAACATCCTCATCCCTGTAAACCTCATAACCTCTCTTGCTATCCTGCTCGCTAAGTGCAACATAAAGAGTAAGCCTGCCCAACTACTGCTTAAGTAGAATTGTGCTTAAACAGTATATAAGTAGGTAGGTATAGGCAGGTAAGTTACCCAGGCTGAGGTTCCTAACGTTTACGTGAACTACAGTCTAACAGATAGATGACTTTTGTCACTAGAGTTCCTTCCTCCTGCCCGCTCTCTTTCCTCTTCTTGCTATGCATACCGTATAATAATGGACTACATGACTGGTGGGGTCGGCCGGATTTGAACCGGCGACCTCGAGCGCCCAAGGCTCGAAGCACTCTGTTTCATTGCCTACCTACCTGCATGAGCAAGTAGTTAGTGAATACCATGCTAGCCCACGACCCCGCCATTGCTACATTACATACAGCCATTGATGCATCTAAAAACTTATTCCCATGCATTCAACCTTACTTTTATTTATCCCTATAGCATAGATCTGCTGTTGCTAGCAAGCATGGAGGATTATATCAAGGCAGGAAAGATAGCAGCAGAGGTTAGGGAGCATATGAGGAAACGTTACCATGTTGGAAGAACACTCCTCGATATATGTGAAGAGGCGGAAGAGATGATAAGGGCTAAGGGAGGGGAGCCAGCATTCCCTTGCAATGTAAGCCTCAACGAGGTTGCTGCACACTACACTGCTGAGCCTAACGATAGCATTGAGGTTAGGGATGGTGATGTGCTCAAGATAGACATAGGGGTGCATGTGAATGGTTCGATAGCAGATACTGCTGTAACTGTATGCTACAACCCATCATACAGCATCCTTGTAGAGGCTGCTGAGCATGCTCTAAGAGAGGCAATACGTGTAGCAAGGGCAGGGGTCAAGGCAGGTGATATAGGCAGGGTTATAGAGCATACCATCAAGTCTTATGGTCTTAAGCCAGTACAGAACCTAAGTGGGCACTCAATAGCAAAGTACACTATACATGCTGGCAAGTCTATACCAAACATATGGACTATAGGTTCATTCTCCCTCCAGCAAGGTGAAGTGTATGCTATAGAGCCATTTGTAACCACTGGGGATGGTTCTGGCTTGGTATACAATGGTGATATAAGCAATATATACTCAATAGTGAGTAGGAAGAGAACGGAGAGGAAGGAGGCAGATACCTTCCTAGATATGCTCTGGACCAGGTTCAAGACACTGCCATTCGCATTGAGATGGCTCAAGGATGAGGATGTGAACCATGCTAGGGAGATGATATCCTTCCTCCTCAAGAAGAAGGTTATAAGGACATATCCAGTGCTTGTTGAAGGCAACAACAGGTATGTAGCACAGGCTGAGCATACTATAGTGCCAACAATGGAAGGTACAGTGGTAATAACTGCTTGATCATTGTATGATGATGATATGATGGTTTGGTTGTTGCTGATGATGATGATTAGTTTGTCGTGGTGTGATTGGACCATCTATCTATCTACTCATGTACCATTCACATACTCAGCGTATATCATAGTTATGAGTGTGCTACCCTTGCACCTTAAGCAGGAGCCACCAAACTTGTACACATAATCTCCAACCTTGAATATGCGCTTGTTCTTGACCCCGCATTGTTGGCACTCCTCTATAGTGTAGACTATGGACCTCTTATCCTTATCCTTATCATCCTTCATATCATGGCTCATTGTCCTACACCTAGTGTATTCCCTACTCCTATTATTAGAATATTATCTCCTTCCTTGCTATGCTCATCTATCATCCTAAACACACTCTTGCTTGCCCTCTCAACAGCCTCTGCTATCTCCTTCCTCATTGCTGTTATTGCCTCAAGGATGGACTGCTTTATTATAACAGCGTAGAGGGGTATGCTATGCCTTGTAGCAACCTCCTCTATCTGGTACTTCTCAACCCCTATTCCTCCTATGGCAGCACCAACACCCTCAGCAACATCCCCTGTCTTCTCCCCTTCAAGCTTGAGTGCAGCATCTATCATTATTATCATATCAACCTTCACACCCATCTCATTTATGAGCCTCTCAACAGCAGTATGGGGCTCCCCAACCGTACCCCCAGGGCCTTGAGCCTTGACAAGGTAAAGCCTCCTTCCATTGTACTCATACTCGCTCATAACCGTATCCCTTGCTATAGCTATCTTCTCCCTGTTGAGCATGAGCCTCCCAACTACCATTGGTCCTATACCATCCCCTATTGGCTGCCCATTCTTTATTGCAGGGATTGCCTTGTTGAATGCCTCTGCTGACTGCATTATAATGGGCATGAGCATCTGCAACTGTACAAGGAAGAACATGCTAGTTGTCTTCTTGCCCATTAGGTAGAAGTGTCTAACTATCTTGTAGAGCATATGCAGTGCTGTTGCAACCTCTAGCACATTCTCAAGCCTACTTGCAGTGACCTCATCTGCCTGAGGTGCTAGTATCCTGATCTGAGCCTTTATCCTATCATCCCTCAGCCTTATTATATGCTGTACCTTCCTGACTATACCATATGGGTCCATGTCTACAGGGGTTATTGCAAAATGCTCCATCATCATATCAAGCCTCTCAGTACTAGCAAGGTTTGGGTTAACGCTCTTAAGATACGCTATAGCCTCATCTCTAGCCTTATCCTGCATGCTCTTCAACCTGTTCAGTGATCTTGCAACATCATTAAGAACCATCCACATCTGTATCCTCTGCCCGTAGAGGAGGAAGATGAAGAATGGAACTATCCATAGTAGGTATACCCACCACTGTTGCTGTGCATCCCCAGATGGGAAGAGAGGGTTCATCTGCATCATTATGCTACCTACATCAATCATCGTAACTAGACCCATGCTTATACCAATGATCATCATCATGCCTATACCAATATCCATGATCAACATCCTACCTGTAGCCTTCCAATTACATTAAAGCCTTTCCTTATATATCAATCTATAAATCTCATCGTGAAGGAATGGTAGTAGTAGTATGCATGAGCAACTCATAGATGAGTTAAGGGCAAGCGTAAGGGGTAGGGTACTTACAGGCATGCTTGATAGGTACATGTATGCAAGTGATGCAAGTGCATATGAGATGCTCCCTCTCTGCATAGTCGTTGCTAGGGATGTGCAGGATGTTGCGAGCACTGTGAAGGTTGCATATAAGCATGGGGTACCAGTTACAGCAAGGGGAGGAGGTAGTGGACTTGCTGGTCAAGCCATAGGCTCTGGCATAATCATAGACCTTACTCGTATGAACAGGTTACTTACTCTAAATCTAGAGGAGGGGTATGTTACCGTTGAGGCAGGGATGTACAAAGGTGTACTCGATAGGGAGTTGAAGAGGCATGGCAAGTTCATACCAGTAGACCCTTCAAGTTCAGATTACTGTACCATAGGTGGGATGATAGCAAACAATGCATCTGGTGCGCATACGGTCAAGTATGGGAGCATGATAGATTACGTTGAGGAGCTTGATGTTGTGCTTGCAGATGGTAGCATCATACATGCTAGGAAGGTTGATCTAAACTATGATGATGATAGCGTTGAGGCAAGGTTGGCAAGGGAGTTATACAGCATGCTTGCCCCCAAGATGGATGTGATAAGGGAGGGGTTCCCTAAGGTAAGCAAGAACTCCTCAGGCTATAGGATTGATAGGGTTCTGCTGAATGAACATACTGTAGATCTTGCAAAGTTATTCGTTGGATCAGAAGGTACACTTGGGATAGTTGTTAGAGCATCTCTAAGGATCATCGATATACCAAGGTTCAGGGCATTGGCATTACTTGCCTTTGATGATACATACAATGCTGCATTGTATGTTAGGGATATAGTTATGGGAGGGCTAAGGGCAGCAACTGTAGAACTCATAGATAGAACAGTAATTGATATGGCAAGGAGTATAGATAGCAACTTTCATGGTTACAAAGATTATGAGTGCATACTATTCCTTGAGTTAGATGGCAATAGCATGGATGATGTTAGATCCATGATGGATAAACTGATGAGCATATCAAGCAATGCAAAAGGTCTCAAGCATATAACATGCTCATACGATGAGGATGAGATCTCAAGGTTATGGGAGGTTAGGAAGAGAGCGTTAGCGTACACGATGAAGGTTAGGATGGGTAAGAGCAAGCCTATAGCATTCATAGAGGACCCAGTTGTACAGGTTGATAAGCTCCCTGATCTTGTTGATGCGCTCAGGAGGATCTATAGGATGTATGGTGTACAATACACAATGTATGGACATGCTGGTGATGGGAACCTCCATACTAGACCCATTCTGGATCTAAGCAGTGATGATGGTCTTAGGGTGATGAAGGCTCTAGCCTATGAGGTCTTCAACGTAGTGAAGAGCATGAAAGGAAGTATATCTGCAGAGCATGGGGATGGTCTTGCAAGATCTGAGTTTGTAAGGATGCTCTATGGGGATGAGATATACTCGCTCTTCGTTAAGGTAAAGCAGGTCTTAGACCCAAAGAATATAATGAATCCTGAGAAGAAGGTTACCAACCATAGGGATCTTTTAGTTAAGAACCTACGCTATAGCAAGGGTGTAAGTAGAGATGATGATAATACTATGCTTGTATGGGGTTCTAAGAGTAGTGCTATAGCAAGTAGGGTAACAGGGTATGAAGAGGAGTTAGCATATGCTGATGAGGTTGGTCTATGCCATGGATGTGGTATGTGTAGAGAGTTGAACTACAAGGTAAGGATGTGCCCAGTATACAAAGGTTTGGAGGATGAGGTAGCATCATGCAGGGGAAGGAACAACGTACTTAGATGGTTACTCAACATTGCCCATACAGTTGAGAGGCAAGAGCAAGATACTCTGATGGGTAGCAAGGAGTATGAGGAGTTGATATACAAGTACTGTATACAGTGCAAGATGTGCCTCATCGACTGCCCATCGAATGTAAATGTTGGGAAGATAATGGCAGAGGCTAGGGCTAGATATGCAAAGATCAATGGGTTACCTAAAGGTTATGCATACTTTGCTGAGATAGATAGGTATGCTAAACTTGCATGTAGATACTCATGGCTATCAAACATGCTTATCAACAGCAGACTATTCAGGATTGTACTTGAGCATCTAGCAGGTATAGATGCTAGGAAGAGGATACCAAGGTTCAGCAGCAAGGTGTTTGATGATCTCTTCCATGAGTATAGGCAACCAGCACTAGATAAGAGTGTAGCATTCTTTGCAGATACATACATAAGGTACATAGACCCCATGCTTGGGCTCAAGATTGTAAGGATACTCAACATCAATGGCTACAGGGTAGAGTTCCCAGAGCAGTTCTCATCTGGCCTACCAGCAATACTTGAAGGTGCTGTAGATAAAGCAAGGAGGATAGTTGAGTTCAACACTTCCAGCCTCTACCCATACGCATCCAAAGGTATACCAATAGTAACATTCTCCCCAAGTGCATCTCTAGCATTGAGGATGGAGTATCTTAACGTGCTTGATGATCATAGGAGTAGAGCAGTTGCAGATCATGTGCAGGATGTGCATGAGTTACTCTACAACCTTAAGAGTAGAGCAGAGCTTGTAGAGTTCAAGCCAGTTGATGAGGATATACTTGTACATATGCACTGCCATACCATAGTTCAGGGTTATGATAGGCATATTACATCACTTCTAAAGAGCATACCATCATTAAGGTTCAGCATACTGGAGAAGGGGTGCTGTGGTGTTGGAGGGTCATACTCATTCATAAAGGATAACTATGCTCTCTCAATGCAGATAGGTAGAGAACTCTTCTATGCTGTGAAGGCTAGCGATAAGAAGGTCTACACAACTGGTGAGTCATGCAGATTGCAGATGGAGGAAGGTTCTGGAAGGGAGATTGGGCTAACCATTGATCTCATAGCTAAAGCATACAACATTAGGGATTAAATTAAATTATTCCATTTATTCATCCATTCATAGATCTGAGATGAGAGATACAAGGATAGGTCTTATAGGTACTGGGATGATGGGGAGTGCAATAGCAAGGAGGCTTCTAGCATCTGGCTATACGCTCATAGTCTACAACAGGAGTAGATGGAAGGCTGAGGCATTGAAGGGTTATGGCGCTATGGTAGCAGAGACACCAATGGATGTTGCAAAGCAGGTAGAGTTGCTGATAACGGTTGTTAAGGATGAGCATGCGTTGGAGGATGTGCTATTTTCAAGCAATGGTGTAGTATATGCAAAACATTACAGGGAAGGGGGGAAGAAGGGTTATGATCGTGATGGTAGTGGTAGTGATGATGGTGATGGTAGTGGTGATGGATGGCTAACACTTGCTGATGTAAGCACTATAAACCCATTTGCATCAAAGGCTATAGCATCAAGGCTCAATGAGCATGGCATAATCATGCTTGATACCCCTGTAATGGGAGGACCTCAACTTGCTGAGCAGGGCAATCTTGTGATGATGGTTGGAGGGAGTAGGGAGCATTTTGAGAGGTTCATAGATGTATTCAATAGGATGGCAGGAAGGATATTCTACATAGGGTGCAATGGATCTGCACATACAATGAAGTTGGCATTAAACCTTCAGATAGCAATGATAGCAGCAGCACTATCTGAAGGGATACTCCTAGTCGAGCGTTCAGGGCTTGATCCAATGCTCTTCCTTGAGATACTCAACTCAACATACTTCAAGACTGGAATGAGTGAGCGCAAAGGACCAAGGATGGTTAAGGGGGAGTATGAGAAGTCCTTTGCTCTAGAGATGATGCTGAAGGATGTAAAGACCATAAATGATGCTGCTAGAGCACTTGACATATCTCTACCAATGGCATCTATGCTTGAACAGTGCTATAGATTAGCAAGCAAGACAGAGTTGGCAGACAAGGATTATACAGCATTGCTGGAGTTCTTGAGGATTGCAAATAGAGATAGGATGATGAAGAAGCAATCTTGATGATCTTGCTTTTACCTCATCCCTATACTATCCATCCATAATTAATATATCAATCCATCAATCCATCCATCCATAATCTGTTCATATAGCCCATGGTATAATCATCTTACTTTACTTCCTGCAGGTGCATCTCCATCAACAGTTAGCCAATATGGCTTGCCATCAACATCAGCAGCAAGGAGCATCCCATGGGATCTTACCCCTGCTATATTCTTTGGCTCAAGGTTTGCTAGAACTACAACCTTCCTACCAACCATCTCCTCTGGCTTGTAGTACTCAGCCCCTCCAACTATAAGCTCCCTCTTCTCACCACCAATATCTACAATAGCCTTCATTATCTTGCTCTTCCCTGCTATACTCTCAGCCTTGAGCACTACACCAACCCTTATATCCAGCCTCTTGAACTCATCGTAACTTATGCTCATCAGATAAGGTTGAAGGATCTACCATATATATCATGATGATCTGTATGTAATAGATCTTACAGAATACCGTTCATAACAATGCATTGGGTAATGAAATCATGCATAACGGCAAGAGGATAGATCTTAGGTACGTTAAGGATCTAAGGTGTGTTGACTGTGAATCGTATAGGGGTTACATGAGCTTCTATGCTGTATTCTGGAATAGCTTGATGATAAAGGAGCCTATACCACTCTGCTCAAAGTGTGCAAGGGAGTTCATCAAGTTCGTTGATAAGAACAGCAATGGAAAGTATAAGGTACTTGATATAGGCATGATAAATTAAAAAGGGTCTCATACTATACTCAAGGCATGGGTATAAGGCTTGAGGTGAGCAGGGTAGTAGATGCTCCAATAGAGAGGGTATGGAAGATAGTTAGCGATGTGGATAATGAGCACAAGTACTGGCATGGTACAAAGAGTATAAACAACATAAGCAGAGAGGGCAATAGGATAACTAGAGAGGTTACCATAGCATTCAAGAACTCCATATGCAGGGAAGAGGTAAGTATAGAGCCAGAGTTGAAGAAGATAGATATCAACATCTTGGATGGCCCAATGGTAGGGCATAAGATAGTAACGTTAACAGATCTTAATGGCAAGACAAGGATAGATGTACTCTGGGATATAAGGCTTAAGGGTATGCTCTCAATGTTCTCATCCATGGTTAAGGGGCATATAGAGGAGGGTACAAGGGATGCTCTTGAGAGGGTAAGTAATGATGCATGCAGTAATGCAGGTTGATTACTCATTGTCTATAAACCACCCTAATATGAGTATACAGATTATGGATGGATGATGGATGTATGTATTTATGTAGTGTTGCTCCTGGATGAAATGGTGGTGCTAGTAGCATGATGGTAGTTACAGCAACAGATGCATTCAACGCTATCCTCCTTGCAATAATCCTTGGTGTTCTTGGAACATGGCTCTATCTACTAGCATACACAATAAGATCATACAAGTATGCACCAAGGCTCCACGATGGTGATGGATCAGTACTTGAAGAGCCTAAGGTTGATATCATAGTACCAGCAAGAAATGAGGAGAGGTTCATAGCAAGATGCCTTGATTCACTGCTTAAGCAGAGGTACAGTAAGTTTAGGATAATAGCAGTGGATGATTCAAGTACGGATAGTACAGCAAGGATAATGGAGGAGTTTGCTGGAAGAGATGGTAGAGTGCTCTTCATCCATGCTGGCGAGAAGCCAGATGGATGGGTAGGCAAGAACTGGGCATGCTACCAAGCATATCTAAGGTCTGATGCAGAGTTGCTGCTCTTCACAGATGCAGATAGCGTACATGATGAGAAGCTCCTCCCTCTAGCAGTTAAGAGGCTCCTCAAGGATGGACTGGATGCACTAACCCTTGTACCTAGGCTAGAGTGTATAGATAGATGGACCAAGGCTACACTACCATTGCTACTTGTATTCCTCCACAGCAGATATTCCCCATTGAGGGTTAACAGCAACAAGCATGATACAGGTTACTTCTTTGGCAGTTACTACATTATTAGGCGTGAGGTGTATGAGGCTGTAGGTACCCATAAAGGTGTAAGGAATGAGATGGTAGAGGATGGTGCGTTGGGAGCAAGGGTTAAGAAGCAAGGATTTAGGATGAGGATGTTCCTTGCTGATGATCTCTTCTCTGCAGTATGGGCTAGGGATCTGAATACGCTAATAAATGGTCTATCAAGGCTGATAGTACCAATATACCATGTCAGTAAGGCTAAAGCATTCAGCATATTCCTAATAACATTCTTCCTCTTCCTCTACCCATTCCTACTAGCATCGTACTCCCTTCAAGTGTTAAGCCTAAACCTAGACCTAGGCACGAGTCTTGCAGTTACAAGCATGGCTACATGCATAACCATAGCAGTAACATCGCTCATCCACTCGATCAAGGGGCTAGGTATAAGCCCTCTCTATGCCTTTGCATCACCTCTAGGCTCACTGCTCATACCGCTTGGGTTCCTGATAGGGATGAGGAAGAGCAGGTATGGTGTTGTATGGAGGGGTAGAAGCTATACATACAGCATATACAGGGCAGATGGGTTTAAGATCTGATAGATGCAGAGGTAAAGCATTAATTAGAGCATAAAGCAATAAGAGTGATGAGAGCATCCCTCATCGCTATAATAGTTGTTGTTGGTGTTGTAGCATCGCTACTAGCCTACTATAACTACAACATCAATCTCTTCAACCCATCACAAGTATCATCCCCTCAACCAGGGGTACAGGAGGGTAACCATGTTAATGCACAACCAGGAGGTGTGCCTAACACAGCAGAGCAGACAGGCATGCAAAGTTCACAAGAAGAGCAGGGGCGTGAAGGTAGAAGACTAACACTAACAGAACTCTTCAAGTATGCTGAGCAGAGTGTAGTACAGATATCTGTACAGAAGGGTAGTGCTAGGGGAATAGGCTCTGGCTTCATATACGATCTGCAAGGGCATGTAGTTACAAACTATCATGTTGTTGAGAATGCTAGCAGGGTTAACGTAACGTTCCTTGATGGTACTGAGTATAGGGCGAGGGTTGTTGGTGTAGATCCATACACAGATATTGCTGTTATAAAGGTTGATGATGTAAGCAGGGATAAGTTAAGACCATTACCATTAGGAGACTCATCTAAGCTTGAGGTTGGGGAGCAGGTAGCAGCTATAGGTAACCCATTCGGGCTCAGTGGCTCGATGACCTCTGGCATAGTGAGCCAGTTGGGTAGGATGCTCGAGACAGCAAATGGGTTCAACATACCAGATGTTATACAGACAGATGCTGCAATAAACCCAGGTAACTCTGGGGGTCCATTGCTTAACATGTATGGCGAGGTTGTAGGTGTTAACACAGCCATAGCATCAAGGACTGGAGAGTTCGCTGGCATAGGGTTTGCAATACCATCAAATACGGTTAAGAGGATAGTCCCAGTACTTATAGAGGAGGGTAAGTATAGGCATCCATGGCTTGGAGTATCAGGAAGGGATGTGAATGCAGAGATTGCAGAGATCCTAGGCTTGAAGGAGGCTAGAGGCTTCCTTGTTATAGATGTTGTTGCTAACAGTGCAGCAGAGAAGGCTGGTATAAAGGGAGGTAGCAGGACAGTCACACTTAGCGATGGCTCAATGATAAAGGTTGGAGGAGATGTGATAATAGCTATAGATGGTAACCCTGTTAGGAAGATAAACGATATACTGGTTTATCTACAGAGAGCAAAGTCAGTTGGTGATCAGATCACACTAACTGTGGTAAGGGATGGGAATGTGATGGATGTTAGAGCAACGCTACTTGAGAGGCCTAACCCGTTGGAGTCGCCATAGATGCTAAATACATGCTACAGTTAGTGATTCTACTCCTCTTCCATCGCCTCATCATACAATGCATTATCCTGCCTCTTGCTCTATGCTCTTCTATGTATGCTAAGCCAAGCCCACATCCCTCCTTACAAGTTCCTCGAACTCATCATCGCTCATGCTCCTCTTTGCCTCAAACATAACATATGCATGATCCCCAACTATGTACCTCATCCTTGGTCTTACACCTTTGTAGCAGTCGTTTATTATCTTGACTATGGTATCTGCAACATCATCAGCGTTAAGTCCATGCTCTATGAGATGGGTCAAGCCTCTATGCACGCTGTTGAGTATATCTGAGCATCTCCTTGGTAGCCTTAGAATATGCTTATCACTCTTAACTGCCCCAGGCTCTACAAGCACCACATCTATCCCATACTGCATGAGTTCATACCTAAGGCACTCACTCAACCCTTCTAATGCAAACATGCTGCTAGCAAATGCAGTTATTGCAGGGAACCCCATCATCCCTGCTAGGGAAGTTACGTTGATTATCACACCTCTACCCTGCTCTTTCATAACTGGCACGACTGCCTTGATGAGTCTTGCAGTATGGAATAGATTTGCGTTTAACTGCTCTACAAGTTCCTCAACAGTTATATCCTCAATTGTGCCCAACTGTGCATATGCTGGTAGGTTTATTAAAGCATCTATGCTAGAAGCCTCCTCTAATATAGTGCTTATACACTCCTCTACCCCATCAGTACCATACCTACCAACCATCCTTATGCTAGAGGTTGTTGATTCTTCACCAATGCCAAGAGCATAAGTTATTAGGCCCATGCTTGTAAGTCTTGATGATAATGCTAATCCTATCCCATTGGTTATGTTGTTTATCAGCACAACCTTGCATATTTCATCATCCTTCCTTTCACCTCCATCCTTCTTCATCATATCATTACTACTACTGCTACTACTGCTACCATCATCACTCTTACTACTAGCCTCACCCAAGCCCATACCATCAGTTACTCATCTCTCTTCATGATATTATCTTTTACCTAATCTATATACTCAACATATAAACGTGTTTTATACACATCGTCTTTTTAACTTATTTATATTTTATATCTGTATAAAGTGTTAGGTATTGATAGATATAGTCTGCGTACCTTACGTACATGATGAGGGTAGCAAGAGGCTCAAGGTCTACTGGAGGGACTCGCCCAACATAATTGATCTATACTTTGCTACTGTAACCATGTCCAATGAGTTGAGATCATACCTCGCCGAGTATGTGAACCACTACCTTATTGCAACATATAATGATAGGGAGGAGGTGGTAGAGGATATCTATACATATATACCATCAAGCATATCCATACTCTTCTCAAATAGGCTTGAACTACTTGATAGACCAAGGATATCAAGGCTTAACTTTGTATCCGTCAATGTTCTGAAGCGTGGATATGGCAGGGTTGAGGTGAAGGATCTGGAGAGTGTATTCCAACGAAAGCAGTGGAGGATAAAGACAGCAAACCTTGCAAGGATGCAACTCATCCCAGAGAGGATGCTCAAGTTTGCATATCCTTATGCTGATAATATACTGCTCTTACAGTTGGATAGCGATGAGAGCCATATAAGTGAGCAGAGGTACTGTGAGAAGGTAAGGTTGGATGTGATAAGGAGAGGTATATACGTTGAGCATCTCATGAGCCTATCCATACTTGAGCAGTTGAAGTAAATAGGTTATCTCAATGGTGTATGCAAATTATTAAATAACTCCTGCATATGCAATATGGTATGAGCAAGCCAGTTGATCTAGGTAGTGTGAAGGAAGGCTCATACATAATAATAGATGGAGAACCCTGTAAGATAGTCTCATACGAGAAGAGCAAGCCTGGTATGCAACCTTGCATGGTGTAAGGTTGCCCAGATAGCATGGCTCAGCGAAGGCTAGGGTAGTAGCCATAGGACTATTCGATGGTGTGAAGCGTAGCATAGTGTCTCCAGTTGATGCAAATATAGATGTTCCAATAATAGAGAAGAGGAATGGACAGATAATATCTATAAATAATAACATGCTCCAACTCATGGATCTAGAGACCTTCGAGGTATTTGAGACAGACTCTATAGAGGAGGATGCAAAGGCAAAGGTTAAGCAGGGAGCACAGGTTGAGTACTGGAGGGTGCTAGGAAGGAATAGAGTCATGAGGGTTAAGGAGCAGTGATATAATAGAGGTTATAGATAATAGAAACTAAAATTTTTAATTGAGAGGATTTTATGATGGAGGATATGTGTATAGATGATGTTATGTTTGCATGTGCCATAGATGGCTCTCCTCCATACTTCACGTACGAAGGAAGTACTATGCTGATAATAAACTCGGAGATGCATGCAAGGCATGGCATGAGTGGGTTCAAGGGGATAGAGCGCTACATTGAGGCTATAATATCGCATGAGAGCATACATGCAGTTATAAAGAGGATAGAGCCTAGCATAGATCCTGATGCTATAGATGATATAGAGGTTATAGTCAGTAGGGGCATGATGAGGTTTCAGGTAACGCTCAACAACATGGCCTTTGCAGTAGATAACTCAGGATTGGTGCTCCCAGATCAGTGGGTTGATTGTTAGATCATAAATAAAATGAGCCCAAGGTATGATGATGGTGTGTATTCTTCTACCCATACCATCTATAGACTGCTAGTGCTAATTTTATATTCATCAATCATCCTAACTGCCTTATCTATTCATTCATTATCTCCTCTCCATAGCATTCCTGTATATCTCCTCTATCGCAGTATGACCCTTTGTATGTATACTGTGTAGTTGATCCAGTAGATACCTCTCAGCCTCCTCAACACTCTCTATTGGACCCTTCCTTGCTAGGGATAGTGCTAGTATGTAGAGTGCTGATGATGCAATCCTTGGGAAATCACTATCCCTAAGGTTGTTGCCCTCTATGTACCTTCCTATCGCAGTCAATACTAGATCATATATCTGGTTCTTCAACTCCTCTGGATACTTGCCCTCGAACTCCTCGAATGCCGTAGCCTCCATATCCTCGCTCGAGCTCAACATACTAATTATTACTTATAACATATTATTAACCTTTTGTATTTGATAATGAACTACTAATATTTTGATAATACTATAAGAGAAATCCTATCACATTAGAATATTTTAACTTAATATATTTACAGATGCTAACTGGTTACCAACTAAAGCATTAGAGGTATGGAAAGGGTTGTATTATACTTCGATTGATGGTCTATAGATGCAGATACGGATAAGGAGTATGACAATAGCACTGGAACTATTCTTCAGGGAGGCTATACTTGCTGATACTGAGAGCTTCATAAGGGCTATGATGAGCAATGGGTTCTCACTCATGAGTGCAGAGCAGGGTGTTGTTGCTAGGGGCAACTTCACTACAAGACCATCAAGGTTCACAAGGATGAAGGGGAAGGGCATGAACATTGCTGCAATAGCAATAAGGGAGGAGCAGGTTAGCAGCTTCATTGCGCATATAAACCTGGTAAGGATGGTTATACGTGATGAGATGCATAAGAGTATAGATGATGAGTTGTATGCATGCTCTCTGCTAACCAATGCATGGATAAGAGGAGGTGTGCAGGCAAGTAGAGTAGTGAGCAGTATAAGTGCTAGGCATATAGTTGCTCTGAAGGAGTTCGATGGCTTCATAGCGCATAGGAATCCATTCGGTAAGATAGAACTTGTATCGCTTCCAAGGCAGGATGATAAAGAAGAAGAGGAGTATGAGTGGAGCAAGATGGAGTTGGATTACACTGATGATGATGAGTACCTGTTATCAGTGCATAACTACACCAACAGTCTAGCAAGGGTGTTAGAGCATCTGAATGGGTTGAGTATGTATATAACATCATGCATAAAGGCTATTGAAGATGCTGCATTAGGTAAAGTAAATAAATGATGTATGGAGGGATAGAGCAGTAGAGTACAATGCCATTTGAGAACCTAAGGGAGTACATGGATGCTCTAGATGCTTCAGGTATGCTGAAGAGGGTTAAGACAAAGGTTAGTGTTGATCTTGAGATGGCTGAGATACTGAGGAGGGTTATGTATTCAAGGGGACCAGCACTACTCTTTGAGGATGTTGATAACTATAGCATGAGGGTTCTAGGCAATGCATTCGGTAGCATTGAGAGGATGAAGCTAGCATTACAGATGGAGGAGTTTGAGGAGATAGGTGAGAGGATAACATCTCTTGCAAGGATGGAGATGCCTTCAAGTCTGTTAGGGAAGATAAGGATGCTCCCCAAGCTCTCTGATATTGCAGATACAGCACCAAAGATCGTTGGCAAGGGTCCAGTAAATGAGGCTTATGAGGGTGAGGATCATGCATCACTACTATCATTACCAGCATTGAAGTGCTGGCCAAAGGATGCTGGAAGGTTCATAACATTTGGGCTAGTATTAACAAAGAACCCAGAGACTGGTATTAGGAAC
>BEHG01000001.1 GCA_002898655.1 archaeon HR04 | reverse complement strand
AGTACCGATGAGACCAGATGTCCATGGTGCAGTTAAGAAGTATGTACTCTTAACCAAGGGTATAGGGTTAAGGAAGGCTAGGAAGGGTGAGAGGGTAAGGAAGTTGGTTAGAGGTAATGTGATAAGCGAGGATATATACCAGATAAATGCTGTGCTTGTTGAGGAAGTGAAGAGCGATAGGGATGAGAGGGAAAGAGAAGGAGGAGGGCAAGTACAAGGAGAAGCAACAAAAGAGCAAGAGCAAGAGCAGAGTGCTCAACAGACCAACTGATAACATACATAAGATAATCCTGTACGATACATAAGATCAATCCTGTACGCTAGTCTCAAGCATATATCTGGTTTATGTTAGATCTTGGATCAATTACTTGCTTGCTAGTTGCTCTCAACCCATACATATACATATACAAAGGTTAATACCATCCCTCATCATTAGCAAGTGTGTTGAACTGGAGAGATACCCTTCCAGAGTGGTATGTGAAGCAGTATGGTTATCAACCATGTGTGAACATAGGTACCGCAGGTCATGTTGATCATGGCAAGACAACGCTAGTGGAGGCAATAACTGGTGTATGGACAAGTGCTCATAGTGAGGAGTTGAAGAGGGGCATAACAATAAAGGTTGGTTATGCAGATGCAGCATTCTATAGATGCAAAGAATGCAGTGCGCCAGAGTGCTACTCAACATCCCCATCATGCAGCAGGTGTAGCAATAAATGTGAGTTGAGCAGGGTAGTAAGTTTTGTAGACTCGCCAGGGCATGAGAGTCTGATGGCAAATATGCTATCTGGCGCAGCACTCATGGATGGTGCTATACTTGTTATAGCAGCAAATGAGCCAGTACCTAAGCCACAAACAAGGGAGCATATGATGGCACTGAGGATACTAGGCATAAGGAATATAGTTGTTGTACAGAACAAGGTAGACCTTGTAGGTTATGATGATGCTAAAGCAAACTACGAGAGCATAAAGCAGTTCATAGCAGAGTACATGGGTGAGGATGGTGATGGAGGTAGGGATGTGCAGATAATACCAGTATCTGCACAACAGAAGGTGAACATAGATGCGTTGATACAGGCTATAGAGGAGAGCATACCAACACCATCAAGGAACCCCTCACTCGATCCTATAATGCATGTTCTCAGATCCTTCGATGTAAATAAACCTGGAACAAAGATAACCGATCTCAAGGGAGGGGTAGTTGGAGGTTCACTACTGCAAGGGGAGTTGAGGGTTGGGGATGAGATAGAGATAAGACCTGGGATATACGATGAGAGAAAGGGTTCATACGAGCCTATAGTTACCAAGGCTGTAAGCCTAGTAACTGGTGCAGGGCATGTTGAGTTTGTTAGACCTAGTGGACTTATTGCTATAGGTACAAAGTTAGATCCAGCATACACAAAGAGCGATTCCCTGGTAGGCTCTGTAGTAGGCAAGCCTGGTAGGCTACCAAAGGAGCTCGATGAACTTACCATAGATAGTGATCTCTTTGATACTGCAGTTGGTACACAAGATCTCATCAAGGTTGAGCCAGTGAGGGTGAATGAGTCTTTGAGGCTCAACATAGGTACTGCTGTTGTTCTAGCAACCGTCAAATCTGTACATGATAGTAGGCTTAATGTAAAGCTGAAGAGGCCTGTATGTGCAATAGCAAAGAGCAGGGTAGCAATAAGTAGGAGGATAGCAGATAGGTGGAGGCTGATAGGTGCTGGTATGATAGTGTAGAACTGATGGATGGATGGATGAATTGGTGGATTGGTGTATTGATATACTCTCTACTCCTTCCTGTAATTTATGAGTAAAGATGAATTGATGACTAATGATGATGGTAAATATGGTTGAAGTGCTGGTTGATACAAGCTTCATCATTGCAATGGCAAACATACCCATCAAGGGTATGGATAGGTTAGAGGTTAAACTAGGCAGGGTTGAGTTCCTTATCCCTGATGTTGTTGTTAGGGAACTTGAGAGGATTGCTATTGATGCAGGCGTGAAGAGGGCTAGAGAGGCCAGGGCTGCACTAAAGCTCATCTACGATGCTAGGTTCAGATCTAAGGCTAGGATGATAGATATCAGTAAGGTTAGTGATACAGAAGGGAAGAGTGCAAAGGGTGTTAGTAGTGATGTAGATGATCTCATAGTTGGATATGCTGAATCTGCTGGGTGCTATGTTGCAACCCTTGATAGAGAGATGATCAAGAGGTTGAGAGGAAGGTGCCCAGGTATAATAACACTACAGGATGATACACTAACCATAGCATAGTATAAGTTTTTAAGTATTCTAAGGTAAGTAAGCATATGCTTGAGTACAAGGGTGTAAGGATAGCATGGCTTGGGCATGATACATTCAAGATTAGTAGTAGTTCTGGTGCAGTAATATACATAGACCCCTACAAGTTGAGGAAGGAAGCAAGGGATAGGGCAGATCTACTGCTCATCTCACATGAACACTTCGACCATCTTAGCATAGAGGATGCAAGGAAGGTTATAGCAGCAGATAAGACCACAGTAGTTACAACCAAGAGTTGTGCTGATGGGATGAGAGGTGTAAAGGTTAAGGAGGTAAAGGTAGTTAAACCATGGGATAAGGTTGATGTACAAGGGATAGCAGTTGAGGCTGTACCAGCATACAACATAAACAAGATAAACCCAGATACCAGGAAGCCCTTCCATCCAAAGGATGCTGGCATGGTTGGGTTTGTGGTCACAGTTGATGGTGTAAGGATATACCATGCTGGGGATACCGATGCTGTAGAAGAGTTGAGGAGCCTCTCAAACATAGATGTAGCATTGCTTCCTGTTAGTGGAACCTATGTTATGACTGCAGATGAGGCTGTTCAGGCTGTAGGTATGGTGAAGCCAAAGATCGCTATACCAATGCACTATGGTACAATAGTAGGCTCTCAGAGGGATGCTGAGAGGTTCAAGAGCATGGTAAAGGAGTGCAATGTTCACATACTGAAGCCTGTTGATGATTACTAGCAGAAACACCACCATCACCACCACCATCATCTATCTATTTGTTATAACATCTATTGATGGATGGTGTCAATCATCTGAACCATCATCCCTCACTCTTGCTACATCCATCACTATCAGCCTTATATCTATCTGCTATCCTATACCTAGCATACCTATCATCTGGTGAGAACTTTGGTGGGTGTGGATCATGGGTTAAACCATGGCATCTTGGGCACTCCTGCTTTAGAGTATATATCTTACAGGTGTAGCATCTCCTCAACAAGTGCTTCATGTTACACCCTTCCTTGACTCCTCTCTGGTGAACTTGAACGTGCCTCCCTTCTTCTCAATACCCTTCTGAATGCTCTGGAGTATAGAGTTCAATGCCTTCTCTGCAACCTTGAAGTTTTCTGCACTTATAACAAGCCTGTACTTTGGTGCACCTAGATAGGTTATGCTCACATCAGCATTATGCCTATTCCCCTCTACACTTGTAAGCACATCCTTTATAACATCTATTCCATCTGACCTAGAGCATGTTATCTCCATTATACCTCCAACCTCTACCTTAGGCAATGGTATCTTACTGCTTATATCAACGATAGCATCAACCATCTCCTTTGGGAGGTTCAACTCCTCAAGGACCTTTGTACCCTTCCTTGCAACATCCTCAAACATATCGTAGAGCATAGGATACTCATCCCTGATAAGGCTAACACATCTATCAAACTCATCATCGCTCATGCTTGAGCATCTCTCCCTTATGATGCTAAGGAATGCATTAGCCTTCTCTGCCCTCTTAACCTCCATAACCTTTAACCTCCTCTCCTCATTAGTAACCTGCCTAAGCGAGAGATCTACTTCCCTCCTTGCTCTGTTAACCCTTATCACCTTGAGCACTACCTTCTGCTTTGGCCTAACGTAATGCTCTATATTCCTTATCCATCCGGTTGCTATCTCTGATACATGTAGGAAGCCCAACAGCCCATCGTACTCATCAAGTGTAACATATGCGCCTTGAGGGAAGACCTCTTGCACAGTAGCCATTACAAGATCCCCTTCCTCTGGCAGTGCTTGATCTTGCTTATACCTCATACCATCCTTGCATTGATCCTCTATAATTTAATGTTGCTAACGATCTAACTACTTGCTCTCTGGTTGTCTAGCTTGCTAATTAACCAACCAATCAACCAACCAACGATAATGACAACAACAGTAGCAACAACTAACTAAAAGTCAACACCCTTGAGTGCTCTCACTCCCTTCCTGAACGGATGCTTAACCTCCCTCATCTCAGTAACCAGATCAGCAATATCTAAGACCCTTTCATCAGCATAGTTGCCTGTAAGGACAAGTGTTGTACTGTATGGCTTAATCCTTATAAGTTCAAGTACATCCTCTATACTTATAAGCCCTAACCTTACAGCATAGTTAACCTCATCCAGTATCACTATATCGTATATGCCAGAGAGTATCTTCTCCATGCTTACCCTTAACGCTTCCCTTGCAGCCTCTACATGTGCTTCCCTTGGAAGGTTATCATCCATTATGCCTACAAAGCCTCTCCCTGCTGTTATTAGTTCGAACTCTGGCCTAAGCCTCAGTGCACCATCCATCTCACCATAGTGCCAAGAGCCCTTGATGAACTGTACCATGAGAACCCTCATGCCATGGCCTACTGCTCTAACTGCCATGCCAAGTGCTGCTGTGGTCTTACCCTTGCCATTGCCAGTGTAGACTATGATAAGGCCCCTCCTACCTCTTGCATTCTTTTCTTCCTTCTCCTCCTTCTTCTTCTCTTCTTCTCCTCCTTCTCCTCCTCCTTCTCCATAACCCTTACTACCACTACACTTCATATCCTCCATCCTCTTACTGCTACCATCTACTCTTGCTCTATTCTGCTCCTGCTTCTTCTCCTCCTTCTCCTCCTCATGTTCTTGCTCCATCACCTTCTCATCCTCAAGTATCCTGCT
Source organism: archaeon HR04 (assembly GCA_002898655.1). Classification (GTDB taxonomy): domain Archaea; phylum Thermoproteota; class Nitrososphaeria; order Nitrososphaerales; family Nitrosocaldaceae; genus Nitrosocaldus. The sequence continues at coordinate 38,356 of BEHG01000001.1, read as the reverse complement.
AACCTGAAGTTTAAATAAAAACCATGCTAATCAATCAAGCATATGGGCATCTATGATGCTGAAAGGCATAAGCATGCAAGGGTTGTTATAGCAGGAACAAACAGTGGAGTTGGCAAGACCAGCATAACCATAGGCTTGATGCATGCTCTCAAGGCTAAAGGTTACAGGGTTCAAGGATTCAAGGTTGGGCCAGACTACATAGACCCTTCATATCATACAAGCATAACTGGTATACCAAGTAGGAATCTAGATCCATGGTTGATGGGCGAGGATAATCTGCTTGAGATCTTCATTAATGCAATGCGTTCATCCAATGCAGATGTAGCAGTGATAGAAGGGGTTATGGGGCTATACGATGGTCTATCTGGCATGGATGATTATGCAAGCACTGCACATGTTGCTACCCTGCTCGATAGTCCAGTTATACTTGTTATCGATGCTAGCAAAGCAGCAAGGTCTGTTGCTGCAATGGCCCTTGGGTTCATTGAATTCAATAGAGCAGTTAAGGTCAAGGGTGTTATACTCAACAACGTTGCAGGGGATAGGCATGCAAGATACTGCAAGGATGCACTTGAGCAGAAGGGTATACCAGTCTTTGGTGTGGTTAGACGCAACAAGGATATAATGTTGAAGGAGAGGCACCTTGGGCTTGTACCAACTCATGAGAGTAGGGATGCAAGGGATGATGCATTGGCAACTGCAAGGTATGTTAGCGAGCATCTTAACGTTGATGGGATAATTGCTGTTGCAGAGCGTGCACAAGCACTCACACTCAAGCATACAAGCATGGAGGTATCAAGCATAAAGGATCATACAGTCACAGTAGGAGTTGCATTGGATGAGTCATTCAACTTCTACTATGCTGATAACCTAGAGATGCTCTCAAGATATGCTAGGGTTGTATACTTTAGCCCCATCAAGGATGAGGAGCCACCAGTGTGTGATGGTCTCTACATAGGGGGAGGCTTCCCAGAGGTCCTTGCAGAGTTGCTTGCAAGTAATAGCAGGATGATGCGTAGAATAAAGGAGCATGCTGAGGATGGCATGCCAGTGTATGCTGAGTGTGGTGGGCTTATGTATCTAAGCAGAAGCATAACTGATCAAGATGGCTCAAAGCATGATATGGTTGGGCTTGTAGATGCTGATACAATTATGGATAGAAGGTTAACGCTAAATTATACAGAGGCTAGGGTAAGTAACCCATGCATACTTGCAGAGCATGGAAGCATGGTTAGGGGTCATGAGTTCCACTACTCAACTCTAGTAGATATAGCAAGGGATAGCAGGTTTGCGTATGAGATGTTGAGGGGGAAGGGTGTTGATGGCAGCAGGGATGGGTTCATGGTGCATAACACACTTGCATCATACATGCATCTACACTTCTCACACAAGAACCTTGTTGAGAGGTTCATAGCCTCATGCAAGATATACTCAAGAAGATAAGAGAATAGCCACCAAATTCTACACGTAGCCATTTATTACAATGGTTTACCTTCTTTGCATATACAGTTTGAATAGTGCATTGAGTATTGCTGCTACTACTGTACTCCCTCCCTTCCTACCCCTGTTGGATATATACTCTACACCATGCTCGTCTGCAACATTAATCATCATAATCTTGCTCTCAACCGCAGATACAAACCCGACTGGAAGTGCTATAACAAGCATTGGCTTTACACCATCATCCCTCACCATCCTTACCAACTCATACAGTGCAGTTGGTGCATTACCTATTGCAACTATACCATCACTTATATGATCCCTTACCATCCTCATAGCAACCTCTGCCCTAGTTCTATTACTCCTCCTAGCCTCCTCTATAACAGATTGGTCCGATATCCTAGATATGCACTCAAGCCCCAAAGCATTCAGTGCGCTCTTGTTAAGTGCTGCAGGGATTATGTCTGTATCGCATACTATGCTGCACCTCCTCCCAATTGCAGAGAGCGCACTTGCTATAGCATTCCTGCTGAAGACTATAGAGTCTATATTGCTTCTAGCGTAATCAAAGTCAGCAGTCGCATGTATTATCCTCCTTACCACAATCCACTCATCACTAGCGTAGTTGTATTTAGCACTACCTACCTCCTCCTCTATTATCTGCATGCTCCTCTCCTCTATCTCATCCCCTTTTGACATTGCTTTCTCTCCCTCCCTCCTCCTTCTTCTCCTTCTTCTCCTCCTTCCCCTTCCCTACTCTCTACTTCTTACCTCCTACTACCCATCTCATCCTTCTCTTTATTTATAGATGCTAGAAGTAGATTGTTTACCAGCCTCACCTATCCTATCCATTATAACCTTGACTATCCTTCTATCAACGCCTAGATGCTTAGCCATTATAACATTGCATGATGGCTTGAACTCCTCCAATGCTGAATCCACCTCCTCCCTTATATCATGCTTCATATGCTCACCATTATGCAGAAAGTATGGCATGAGTATTAGCAGTTTAGGCTCTCCTTCAAGCATCATCTTTATACCATCATGTATGTTTGGTTCATCCAACTCTAGGAAGCATATACCAAGGTTCCTGTAGTACTGCCTTAACCTATCACCTATAAGCCTGAATACCCTCCTTGCATCACTATCGCTACTCCCATGACCTATGAGGAGTACATCACACTCCCCATAATTGAACGAACCTATGCCCTTAATAGCCTCATCAACCCTTGCCCTAACAAGTTCTATCAACTCATCATGGTAGTTCAAGCAATCAGTAACTGTATACTCTAAACCTAGGTCCCTTGCCACCTTTATGCTCTTACTCACAGCAACCTTCATCTTTAATCCTGGGTAGAGGAAGTATGGAACTATAGTTAGATGCTCTACACCATAGCCTAGAGATTCTAACATTGCATCCTCTATGGTTGGTGAAGTAACCTCAAGTAGTGCAAATGTAGCATGATCATAATACATATACTCATCCCTAACCATTGCACACAACTCTGAGAGTTCGAGGAGTACATCTGGATCGTTGCTACCTCTATCTATTAGGAGTATACCCTTCCTCATCGACCATCTATTCCTACCTACATTATACTTAAACCCTTCACAACTATACTCCTATACCTACTACTACTGCTGCTACTACTACACTACTACTCTACTACTACTGCTGACTATCATATATTATCCTTGCAACAGCAACCGTTAGATTTGGAGGGAACTTGCGCTTCTCTACCACCAACTCACCCTTCTTCCTATCCTTCTCCATATCTTTACCTGAAGCACCTGCAAGTGCTGCTGCCTCTGCAACGCTAGGTGTACCTTCATACATCTTTACAAGCGTTGATGGGTTAGGAACTTGTATGGATGCAAGTTGATCCTTTGTGTAGTACTCAACTGGTATCCCTGTACGCTCACTGAACTCCTTTAGACCCTTAACCTCATACCCTCTCTCTAGAGTTGCTATACACCTTATTGAGTGAATGCTGAGCATAGCATCCTTGAATGTATGCTCTATACCCTTTGCAATCTCATCACTACTAGTATCCCAATGTAGCCCTAATCCTACAACCAAGCTCTTCGGTCTATAAACAACTGCCCTACCAAGGAGTTCAGCATATCTACTATCATCTATCAGCCTATCTGTTATGATGAGTGCTTTGAGTCCAGAAGCATTAAGCTCATCTATGCTATTGAATATCCTTACATTCTTCGGCAACTCTTTACTCCACCATCCACGCTCTCCAGCATCCTGGTATATGCCTATTGGCTCCTCATTAACCATTGCAGCACTCAACATGGTTATGTTATGCTCACTAGCCTCATCTATACGCCATCCAAACTCACTGCCTAGTAGATCAACAGCAATAGTCTCATTCACATCTGCAGCAGTAGTTATAACAGGGGTAGAGTTTAGTATCCTTGCTACAAGCCTTGCTAGAGCATTTGCCCCTCCTAGATGCCCAGATAATGCACTTATAACGAACCTTGCTGCATCATCTATAACAAGTACAGCAGGATCACTCCTCTTATCCCTTATGTATGGTGCAATCATCCTTATCACTGCCCCTAGGGAGAATATGCAGATTAAGGCATTGTAAGAGTTGAAGAGCCTTGCTATAAGCGCTGCACTAGGCTCATTGTACCAGTTCACCTCCACCATCATGCTTGTTACTGGAGATGATCTGAACTTCTCAGGAGCATATACATCCCATTCACGCATGATGCTCTTCAGCCTTCCTGCTATCTCTAGCCCGTGCTTCGTTATTGCAACTACTGCTACCCTTCCCTTCTTAGCATTAGTAGCATGATCATGATGGTTATGATTATGGTTTGTATTTGTAGTTGCATACACATCCATTACATATAAACCTCCTTCTCCTTCATACTCTTACTTGCCCTACCTATTATCTTACCATCAAAGTCGAACATTATGCACTCTATACTTGCTTTATCCTCCACGTAAGAACTTAGCCTCTCACATACCTTCCTGCACAACCTATCAAAGTAACCTTGTAGATTGTTAGCCATAACTATCTCCATAACATGCCTTGCAGTATTTGCATTCCTTATCTGCTCATACAACTCCATGCTTGCATTGCATTCTTTGGCAACATCAGCAAGGAACTCCATATCAACATGGGAGCCTTTAACATGTGTCTGCTTGATACCCTTTGCTGTCTTTGAGAGCTTGCCTATGAACCCTGCAATGATTATATGCTTTATACCCTTCATCGCTGCCTGCCTCACAGAGTATGCAACAAAGTCACCCATCTGAATGAAGCAGTGATCAGGCAGGTTTGGTATAACCTGTCTTGCAAACTCCTCACTCCTTCCTCCAGTTGTAAGCACTATTGTATAATCACCCATGGCTACTGCAACATCTATGCATTGCTTTATACTTGCTGCAAATGATGCGGTTGAGTATGGTACAACTATCCCTGTAGTACCTAGGATGCTTATACCCCCAACTATCCCTAACCTTGGGTTATCTGTCTGCTTTGCCAGTTCCTCGCCTCTAGGCACTGATATTGTAACCTTCACGCCCCTCTGCTTAAGATGCTCAGATGCAACCTCTCTAACAGCATTGATTATCATACGCATTGGTGTAGGGTTTATTGCATGCCTTCCTACCTCAAGCCCAAGTCCTGGCTTTGTTACTACCCCTACACCCTTGCCCCCTGTAACCTCTATCCTCTCAGGCTCACCATCAAGCCATTCAACCCTAGCAACTATCTCTGCACCATGTGTAACATCTGGATCATCTCCAGCATCCTTTACAACTGTGCATACAGCATACTCTCTATCACTATCATCAGCATTAGCAACAAAGATACACTCCTTAACTGGTAATGTAGCCTTGTTGCCCTTTGGTAGGGTAACTGTTACATTTGCTGGTAACTCTCTACCTCTACTCATAAGTGATATGAGTGCTGCCTTTGCTGCTGCTGTTGCACATGTACCTGTTGTATACCCTGTTCTTAGTAGACCCTTCCTCTTCTTCTCCAGTATATCCCTTGGCAACTCCTGCTCCTGCTCTTCTTCAATCTCCTTCAGCATGGGATCATCAACACTAATAGAGGTATTGGTATCAGAGTTGGTAGTAGGGGTAGAGGTAGAGGTAGGGATAGAATCAGAATTAGCATCACTACTCATACAACTATCATCATCATCCATTAAATCTCTATTCTATTTATTTTATATTATTGTGAGCAAGATCATCATTAGCATATGTCGATGCTGGATATGGCTAGGTATGTAAAGGAACTTGAGGATGAGGAGGTTAAAGCACTTAAGGCATTTGCTAGAATGCTAAGGGAGCATGAGAGTGTTGATGAGGAGAAGATAGCAATCAGCGCTAAGATGCACATAGACAAGGTACGCTATGCCTTGAAGAGGCTCAACGAGAAGAACCTTATATACAAGGGTCCTAGCAAGGGTTACCATCTTGTATATTCTGGGCTGGATGTTCTAGCGCTTAAGGAACTTGCAGATAGAGGTGTTATAGCAAGTGTAGGTAGAATGATAGGGATGGGGAAGGAGGCTGATGTGCTTGAGGCTGTTGATGATCATGGTAGGATGCTTGCTGTGAAGTTCTTCAGGATAGGTAGGGTAAGCTTTAGGAGTGTAGTAAGGAAGCGTATGCTGAAGGATGTGCATAGCTGGCTACTTGCCAGTATCGAGACTGCAATGAAGGAGTTCAAATCTCTGAGGAGGTTAAGGGTTGCAGGTGCAAGTGTGCCAGAGGCTATAGCATTAGCAAGGCATGCCCTTGTAATGGAGTACATAGATGGTGTTAGGCTTGTAGAGTGCACAAACCTTGATGATCCTAGACATGTGCTTGAGGATGTGCTTGAGAATATAAGGGTAGCGTACTCCATAGGGATGGTAAGTGCAGATCTTAGTGAGTACAACATACTCTACGATGTTAATGGCAAGGTATGGATAATAGATTGGCCACAGAGCGTAGATGCAAGGAAGCATCCAAATGCCAGGGCATTGCTTGAGAGGGATCTTAACAATATAATACGCTTCTTCAGTAAGAGGTTTAGGCTAGAGTATGATGTGAATATGGCTATAGCCCATGTTACCCTGCATGAAGAATGTAGATAGATAGTATAATAATAATAAATAGAACTGCTTGTGAGCCTATTGCTGATCCATCCTATCCTACCCTATCCACCTACCTACCTTCTACCTACCCATCATATCATATCATATCATCATACTAATCTTCTGAACAGATCAACACTATCCAGCCTCTCCCATGTGAACTCTGGCTCATTCCTGCCAAAATGCCCATACACTGCTGTCTTTCTGTATATTGGTCTCCTCAACTGAAGGAAGTCTATTATCCCTGCTGGTGTTAGGTTGAAGTTCCTCATTATGTATGTACTCAACTCCTCATCCGATACCTTGCCAGTGTTGAATGTATTTACATACAACGCTATTGGCTCTGCAACACCTATTGCATATGCTACCTGTAGTTCACACCTCCTCGCTAGCCCAGATGCAACTATATTCTTCGCTATGTACCTCATCATGTACGATGCACTCCTATCAACCTTTGTAGGGTCTTTGCCAGAGAATGCCCCTCCCCCATGCTTGCATGCCCCTCCATAGGTATCAACTATAACCTTCCTCCCTGTCAATCCAGTGTCTCCTGCTGGACCTCCTATAACGAACCGCCCAGTTGGGTTTATGTAGAACCTTGTACTGCTGTCTATAAGTTCATTACATACTGGCATTATAACCTTGTCAATCAACTCCTTCCTTACAGTCTCTATATCAACATCTGGAGCATGCTGGGCAGATAGCACTATTGCCTTTATGCCATTCACTACACCATCATCATACTCAACGGTTACTTGTGACTTTCCATCTGGTCTGAGCCATGGTATTATATTCTTCTTCCTCAACTCTGCTAACCTCATGCAGAGTTTGTTTGCAATCATTATGGGCATTGGCATAAACTCCTCAGTCTCATCACATGCATAGCCAAACATCAAGCCTTGATCCCCAGCACCTATGCTATCCCCTCTAACAACACCTCTTGCTATATCTGGGCTCTGCTCATGGAGTGATGTTATCAACTTACACCTCTCAAGATCTAGACCAGAGTCACTGCTACCATAGCCTATATCCTGCACAACCTGCCTTACAACCCTAGGGATATCAACATGTGCACTGCTTGTAACCTCCCCTGCAACAACCATCAACCCAGCAGTTGCAAGGATCTCCACAGCTACCCTAGAGTACTTATCCTGTGCCATATACTCATCCAGTATAGCATCAGCGATGTGATCACATACCTTGTCTGGATGCCCCTCTGTAACAGACTCTGATGTGAATAGTTGCTTCATCAAGGCTACACCATGGAAGGGTATTATAAAATCTTCCTTACTCTATCTATCTACTCTTGCATTATCTCTTGCTAACTAACTACTGTTGTTACTACTATTACTGCTACTGTATGTTCATCACTAGTACAGTTACTTACCTACAGCTCATCCTCAAGCCTTATGAAGAGCACGTTGTTGCCCCTTATAACAACCTTGCCGTAGTTTGCAAGATGAGTTGAGCCATTGAACTCCTCAGCATCCTCAAGGATGAGGTTCATGTAAGAGTCAACGTTACTCATCTTCCCTCTATACTCAGCCTCGTTCTTCAGCCTAACAGATACCTTCTTGTTTATTGCCCTCTGCAGCACCACCAATGGTTTCTTGGGATGTTGCTGTTGTTGATTTGACAAAGACTTCACTAGGAAGATGAGCATACCCCAAGATAAAAATCTTACTAGCATCTAATCTCTTACATGCAGGTTATAAGCACAGGATCTAGAGCATTAGATGCACTACTGTTAGGAGGAGTGAGGAGAGGTCTACTCTACTGTGTATTTGGTGCTTCAGGCTCAGGCAAGACACAACTCTGCATGCAACTAGCATTGAACTCTGCAATGGCTAGCAAGAGTGCAAGGGTGTTCATTGTGGATGTAAAGGGTGACTTTAGACCTGAGAGGATCATCGATATCTATAAGGCTAGGATGGATGGGGGAGAAGGTAAAGTAGGGGAGGGAGGTAGGAGCAAGCATGGCAATAATACACACATGAACTCTAGAGATGGTGGATCTGGATACAATGCTGATATCAATGCCATAATAGGCATAATGGATAGGATCTATGTACAGAGAGCATATCATGTTGATGATATATTCTCTTCACTAAGCTATGTAGATAGTATGTATGAGAGGTATGATCATGGTGTATCATTTCTTATAGTGGAGGATTCCCCATCGTTATTCAGGTTGGAGTATGGGAGCAAGAGTGCTGAAGGGCACCTCAGGCTAATGAGGCTCATGCATGACCTTGCCCTTAGAGCAGTGCTTAGGAATACTGCAGTAATCGTAACCAATGGGGTTGCATCTAGTGCAAGGGATGAGCATGAGGGTGTTGATGCTACCACTGTTACTGGCTTAGATGAAGAGGAGGTGAGGGAGAGGCAGATAATGGATAGATCTGTATCCATGTTTGCACACTTTAAGGTTAGGCTTGAGAGGCTTAGCAGTAGGATGAAGGATGAAGAGGGTATGAGAGCAATTGTTGATGGAAGTGTATTCAGGGCAACACTACTGCAGCCATTGGTTAAGAGCAATAAGGCACTCTTCAAGATAGTAGAGAGGGGAATAGTTGATATCTAGCAATGTATGTTTAATCTTGCTTTCTACATGTAATATAAGATGTAAGCTTTAAGTAATGGTTGCTTGAATAGTACAACAATGAAGCATAACTACAACATCCTCACCCTAGGGATACTGAGCATAGCAGTAGCATCACTAACATTATATGGCAATGTCAAGCAGACAAGTGCAGCAGAGTTCATAATAGAGATGCCAGTAGGTTCACAGAACATGGCTTGCAATCCAGCATACTCACCAACTGGAGATTGGATGAAGATGTTAAGCGATAAGTGCTTTAAACCATCAACATTAACTGTTCCAGCAGGGAGTACTGTAACATTCGTGAACAAGGATACAGCAAGCCATACAGTAGCATTTGCAAGCAATCCTCTAGATGCAACAACATGGAAGTTGGGAGATCCAAAGTTCGACTCTGGACTAGTGCTACCAAATGGTAAGTGGAGCGTTGTTCTTGAAGAGGTTGGTGAGCACCCATATCTATGTTATGTACATCCATGGATGATAGGTAGGGTTATAGTTGAGGCTGCTGCTCCCCCTGCAGAGACTAGGCTTATAACCTTAACTACAGATAACAACTCAGTGAAGGTTGAGGTTGAGTTCAGTGCTGGTACTGCCTCAGATAACATGCTAACGGTTGATCCACCACAGGAGGTAACCTTCAACATAAAGTTCATAGACCCTGCTAGTGGTAAGTTGATAGAGCATGTTAACTACGACTTTGCTGTAGTTGATGCTAATGGCAATACAGTTAGTAGCAAGACTGAGCAGCATACTCATGATGGCAAAGCAGAACAGAAGGTTAACTTTACAAGCACAGGGGCATACACAATAGATATAAATGTGCTAGGCACTGGTATAAACAAGCCATTCGATACAAAGCATAGTGGTAAATCAACCTTGAGCATATCCGTTGTGCCAGAGTTCCCAATAGGCATAGTTGCTGTATTCGCATCAATAGCAGGTATAGCAGTAGCTATGAGCAGGTTCAAGGGTAGGCTGCATATGCCTATGAGCAACTACTAACTAACTCTTTTTTGTAAAGATTTTGTTTGCTATCATGCCATATAGATAACTATTCATACATCTCATACGTTATATTGCTTGCAGATAGGTTGGTTGGTTATTATGGATGGTAAGGGTTCACATACCATAGATCAATACTACTCTACTAACTACACTAACACCAATAACACTTACAGAGAGGTAGAGGGCAAGATATTGGGGATGTTCAATAGGCTAGGTTATGCTAGACTAACCTCTATACAAAGGAAGAGTATACCAATACTTGCTAGGAGGAGGGACTCACTTATAGTTGCACCTACAGGCGCAGGTAAGACAGAGGCTGCAATGATACCCATACTTACCATGGTAGCAGAGGCTTATCATGATGGTGAGGATAAGGAAGGGATAAAGGTACAAGGGATAAAGGTACTCTACATAACCCCGCTAAGGGCATTGAATAGGGATATGCTTAGGAGGCTTGTACGCTATGCTGAGATGCTAGGCTTGAGTGTTGATGTTAGGCATGGTGATACAAGTAGTTATAGGAGGAGGAAGATGCAGGATAATCCTCCAGACGTACTCATAACTACGCCAGAGACTCTAGCAATAATGCTGGTAGGGAAGATGGCTAAAGCATTCCATACTCTAGAATGGATAGTTGTAGATGAACTACATGAACTACTAGCAAATAAGCGTGGGGCACACCTAGCCTTGAGCCTTGAGAGGGTTGAGAGGTTGTCGAGTAGAAGGGTAGTAAGGATTGGGTTGAGTGCAACACTAGGCAATCTAGATGCTGCAGCCAAGTTCATATCCTACGTTAGCAACTATACAGATAATGGTAGAGGAAGGGAGAGGGGTAATAAATCTGCAGTGATAGTTGATGATTCCCTCCGCAAGTACAATGTTGATGTAGTGTATGTAGATGCACAGATAGCAGAGGTAGCAAAGCATATAATAGAATATATAAAGAGGAATAGAAGAAGCGGTAGAGAATCCATACTAGTATTCACAAATACAAGGGATGAGGCTGAGTACATTGCAAGCATAATGCAAGGTATAAACGATCCTACAATAAGCGTGGATGTGCACCATGGCTCACTCTCTAGAGAGGTTAGGGAGGAGACTGAGAGTAGGCTTAGGTGTAGGGATGGTTATGATTATAAGGGCAATATACATGAAGATAATAACAGTCACGATACAGTAGAACAGACCAACGTTGTTGTATGCACATCCTCGCTGGAGCTTGGTATAGATGTTGGCTCCATAAGCACTGTTATACACTACGGCTCTCCCAGACAGGTATCCAAGATGGCTCAGAGGATAGGAAGGAGTAGGCATAGATCTAGAGAGTCAGCCAATGGTGTGATATTCACCAACAACGCTGATGATGAGATAGAGGCTCTTGCAATACTAAAGAGGCTCTCAGAGGGGGATGTTGAGGAGCAGAGGGTCCATGAATCTCCTCTAGATGTACTTGCACACCATCTTGTAGGGCTAGCATTGGAACGTTACAATGGTATAGATGAGGATGATGATAAGGATTATAGCCATAATAACAATAGTGGGAAGAGGAGGAAGAGGAAGGAGGAGGGTGTAGAGGTTAGTGTTGAGGAAGCACTAGCATTGGTAAGGCAAGCGTACCAGTTCAGGAATACAAGCATCGATGATGTGATAGATTGTCTAGAACTCCTCAGCAAGAATGGTATAGTAAGGTTCGATAGAGATAGGTTGGTATTCAAGGCTGCAAAGGCTAGAGCATACTACTATGATAATGCATCCATGATACCAGATGTACTCAAGTTCGATGTTGTAGATACTGTAAGCAATAAGGTCATAGGCTCTCTAGATCAGGAGTTTGTGGGCGATTATGGGGAGCAGGGCAACATCTTCATACTCAAGGGTATGCAGTGGAGGATACTTGCAGTAGACCATGCTAGGATGAGGGTTAATGTTGAACCTTACTATGCTATGAGCATGAACGTACCATATTGGAGTGGTGAGATGATACCAGTTGATCATAGAACTGCACAACTTGTAGGTAGGATGAGGAGGCTTGTAGTGCAAGGCAGAATAAATTGTGTGATGAGCAAGGTACTGATCAATGCGTACAGGGAGTTAGGTAACACCATACCAGATGATAAGAGATTGGTTATAGAATACTCCCCTAACCTTGTGATAATACATGCATGTTTAGGCACAAGGATAAACAATACGTTAGCATCACTACTCTCAACAATAATATCATCAAACCTAGGATATGTAGTTAATGTAAGGTCTGATCCCTATAGGATAATGCTCAGTTCAACTGCAAGGATAGGCAAGAAGCATATAATGGACTGCTTTATTGATGATTATGATCTTGAGGAGGTAATAAGGGTATCACTCAAGGATACACATAACCTCAACTGGAGTATATGGAACGTAGCGAAGCGCTTTGGTCTAGTTGATGCCAATGCAGTGTATGATAAGAGGATAGCAAGGATGATCTATGAGAGGTATGCTAATACACCGATAGTTAGGGAAGCACTAAGGGAGGTATTACATGAGAAGTATGATGTTGATGGTACAAAGGAAGTAATAGAGGGTTTAAGGGATGGGACCATCAAGATGGTATGGAAGGATGTAAGAGAAGGTGCTGGGAGTGATAAGGATAAGGATAGTAATAGTAATAGTTCATTCTCCTCCCTTGCAGAGCCTATCATGGAGAGGAACAAGGTTGGGATTGGAGCTTGTTCAAATCCGTTGAGTGATGAGCAAGCAGTGATAGAGATGGTAAGGGATAGGCTTATGAAGAGCAAGCATAGACTTGTATGCCTCAAGTGTGCATCAAGCAGTGTTGTCGAGGTTAGCAATGCTCCAGAGCATATAGCATGCTTGAAGTGTAACTCAAGGATAGTTGCTGCAATACATCCATATGATGATGATACGTATAATGCTATACTACTAAAGGTTAGGAATGCTAGACTTGATGGTGAGCAGGAGCGTAGATTCAGGAGAGCATGGAAGGCTGCATCCTTGGTGCATACATTCGGGAAGAGGGCGCTACTTGTACTATCTGGATATGGAGTTGGTGTTGATACTGCAGCAAGGATACTAAGGGACTATGCTTATGAGCAGGAGGATGTGCTTCTGAAGCGCATATACGAGGCTGAGAGGCAGTATATAACCACTAGAGGATTCTGGGATGATTGATGTTGAATGGTTGGGATTAGATTAGGAAAGTAAGTTATAGTTGGTTGTAGGTTGATTGGTTAATGTTTGTTTATCAATTGATCTATGCTTGATTTGATCGACTCTATACATGCTATCTACCCATCCAGACTCTTACTTAACTAACCTAACCTACATCATGCTTTATAACAGTGAAGTTCCTTACATGGAGCTCGTAAACATCACTACTACTATCAGAGTCATTGCTTATGTTAGCACTACCATCATCATCACCACCTTCGCTTCCATAGTTATTATCGTTGGTTCTATCCTTCCTCATCGTCATCATCTCTGCCCTTCTCTTGGCAACTACACCATAGACCCTTATCCTCTCCCCAATCCTTAGAGCCTCTATACTCTCTACCTGCCTATCCCAGGCAATCAGCCTTGCCTCCCTTGTATCATCCCCCACAAGAACCTCTGCACGCCTACTCATCCTTCCATCCCTGAGCCTTACCTCATCAACCTTAGGCATCGTTAGCACTATAGCCTCAATAGCGTATAGATGCTCCTCCTCAACATCTGCTATCTTGCTTATATGCTCGTGCACTGCTCCTCTACCTCTCCCTTTCTCACTACCTTCATCCTCTCTAACTGCTATATACGAATCCTCATCCAAATATATTGTGTAGCCTAGAATCCTGCTAGGTATACATTCTATACTCACCCCCTCTCTCATCCTTACTTCGCCTCCATACTTTGAGATATCTAGAAGGTACATTGCTTCAGCCTCATCGCTCCTCTCTTCACCCTCAACCATCACTATAGCATACTTACTAATACTACTACTGCTGCTATTACTGCTGCTATTACCCAGAGTAGCAGCACTACTCTCCTTCTTCCTGTAATGCTCATCATCCTCAACACTATTTATGGCAAGTATCCTTAACTTCATCAAGCCAAGATAGCCTTCATCAACGCCAGCATGGGTATCATCACTGCTAGTGTATCCTTTATGCCTGAGGATCTTTACTATACTCCCAGCATCACCATGGAGTTCTACCCTCTCTCCATCACGTTTAACCTTAACTCCTGCTACCAGTACCCTTGAGTTAAGAGGAATCATCCTTGCAAGGTTTGCATAGTTGATATCCCATATGACTACCCTAACCCTGGATGCTCTGCCTTGGAGTAGCATGCTCATAACCCTGCTCTCCTCACCATCCCTGTTCCTGTATGTAGAGATCATAGGATTGGAGCAGAGTATGCCTGTAACAACCAGATTATCCCCATCTAAGGATGCAACATCGCTAACATCAATAGCAATATCCTCAAGCCCCATTATCTCTACCCCCATCCCCATACCTGTGCTATCCATACCCTTACTTGTACCATCATAATCAGCAGAACTAGTAGACTCTACACTACTCTTCATACCAGTGTTTATAACAAGGCTCCCATTCAAGTTGCTCTTAACATATGCCCTTGATATCCTTATAGCATCCCCAGCCTTTATACCAAGCCTCTCAACAGCATCTGCAGCATCATCCCAGAGGTTCACGTTTATGCTCTTATCGTTATCATAAACAACCAACCTCCTTAACCTTGAGGATGTACCATTGCTCCTGCTATACCTCTTCACTGGATATATCTTCATGACCCTAGCAGTTATGCTAACATCCCTTGCACCAGAGTAGAGGTCCTTCAATGCAACAGATGCACCACTACTACTAGTCATTCTAATCCTGCCCATCAACTCCTCATCTATCCTTATACCTAGATCTGCTGCTACAAGGAATAACGCCCCCTGCTCTGTAAGGTATCCAGCACCTATACTCCTCATCTTCTCCCTAGCCATGGCTAGCACATCTTCCTTGCTTAGATCTGGTCTATGCTTCAATATCGTTGCAACTATACTCTCTGTATCCAACCTATTAGATTAGTGCAGATTAGTTAATTAAACTTGCCTTAACGATTCTCTACCTTCTACAGGTAAGTATTTTTATAGATGGAGGTGTAATGCTAATGTTGGCAAATACATGCCCTGAGTGCAATGGGGATCTACTGTATGAGGTTAGCACCAAGCACTTCATATGCAGGAACTGCGGGCTATACGTTACAAGGGAGCAGTTAGATGATATAAGGGATAGGTTAAAGCCAAGAAGGAAGAGTAGCAAGGAGGCAGAGTATCTAGAGTGGTGGATGAGTAAGAAGTAAGGTAACATTAGTAGCAGTAGTAGCAAGTAGTAGTGATAGGTAATAGTAGTAGTAGGTATGTATGTATGTAAGATAAGAAAGTAACATGAGTTATGGATGTGCAATAATAATGTGGAGGATAGTATAGATCATCATCTTGATTGGTTGATGATTGATAAGCGAAAGATATCAAAGGTCATAACATTCTAACATATGCTAAACATATCATCCTCACCTACCAAGGATACGGTTTAATATAGTTCAGATGCATATCATGGTATGAACGAGTTACCAAAGTGGGCTGAGGATGAGATAAACTCCATAACAGATTCGAGCTTCAAGCTTGAAGGTGAGTGGGAAGGTACTGGTTACTTCCTTGATATAGATGGGAAGGGAAGACTGGTAGATATAAACTTCTACGAGAGGCTCCCAAATGGGAAGTATATAATAACTGCTAGGGTTAGCGATACCCTGAACATGGATGAGTTTAGGAAGGGTATAGTCTACACATATAGGCTGAGGATACTAAAGGCTTCTATAAGCGATAGGCTTGCAGAGTATCTTAGGAAGAACTTCAACCTTAATATGGATGGAGTATACAGATTTGAACTCTACTCACTTGAACCTCTTGATGATGTGGGCTATGAGGGGAGTGTAGGAGAGGATGTAGGGGAAGAGTGATATTATTAGCCAAGCAAGCAAACAAGTAAACAAACAAACAAACAAGCAAACAAGCAAGAAGATAGGTAAGCACTAGGCAAGTCAAAATCTTACCTCTGAAGTATCCTCTTGAGCATAACCTTTGCTTGATGCATAAGATGTATTGTAAAGTGTCTTACAACTACAACATTACAGTTAACCATGTTCAATGCCCTAACTATGCTCATGCTGTTGATCACATCTATACCAAGCAGGGTTGCAGGGAGCACTATAGTATCTGGCTCATGCACCTTAACCTTCTCTACGATGAGGTTTGTAAGCCACCTATCACTCATCCTATCTGGTATGCTAGCCTCTACAACCTTATACCCATGAGCCTTCAGCCTATCCTTCTCATTAACATACTCTATACCCTCCAGCCTAGACAGATATACTACTGACCTCTCTGCATCCTTCATCCATTCAATGCATTTGAGTACAAGTCTTGAGTGCTCCCCCTCATCATCGTAGAATGCCAGCACCTTCTTGCTCCCATCTATACCCTTCACATCCCTAACAAGCATAGCATCACATGTAAGTAGCATCTGTAGCCTCCTGTTACGTTTGAATCTATCTAGTTCATACACTAGCAGATCTATCCTCTGCTCCTCAACACTTGCAAGTATAGCATCAGTTGCATCGTGGGCTATCCTTGGCAAGTAATGGTATGGTACCTTCCTCTCCTCAACTACACTCCTCACTGGAGCAAATGATCTTATAGTATCATCCACGAATGCTATCCCGCTAGATAAGGGCATCTGGTATGGTATAGTTATAACCCTAAGTATGTTAACCTCTCCATCAGCGCTCTCTGCAACCTTTAGAGCATACTTTATAAGCTTTATGGGGTCCTCTGGTATGTATTGTACAAGTACCCTAAAGTCCTTCCTCTCTAAGTAGCCAGTAGATGCAAGCAATGGAGCAGTATGCTCAACCTCCTGCTTGAATGAATACACTCTATACATCACTAGCCCTATTGCTATCCATGCAGCCATAACCAGCAGGCTTATAGGCTGTGTTACTATTATGTAAAGTGCCAATGCTATATTCAAGAGTATACCTATCATTGGCATTGCTGGGAAGAGTGGTATCTTGAACCCATACTCAAGCCTCTCTGCATACAACCTTCTTATGTTTATCACTGCAGCATTGACTTGAGCAAAGAGTACTAGGAAGATCAGCCCTGCAGCCTTTGCTATCTCTTGCAATGGGAAGAAGTATGCGATGAGTAGTATTATCCCTGCAGAGACCATTATTGCTACATATGGTGTTCTATTCTTAGCATGTATCATACTAAGCACATGGGGAAGGTTGTAGTATCTACCCATTGCAAGTGCTACCCTTGCTGAGGAGAATATACTAGCGTTAAGGGCAGAAAGCGTAGATACCATACCTCCTGCAAGTACCATTAGTGCACCGAATGGCATGAATGTATCTGCAGCCTTCATAATGCCTAGTTCGCCATGGATGCCTATGAACCTCCATGCTGGCATATCTGAGCCTGTATTAGTTGCTCCTATAGCAGTAACTGCTATAAGGCTGTAGATGGTTGCTACACATGCTATTGAGATGAATATTGCAATTGGTATGTTCCTCCTTGGGTTCCTAACCTCCTCTCCAGCTTGCACTATAACCTCATATCCCTCAAATGCAACGAATGTTAATGCCATTGCAGCAAGTACACCAGCAACTCCCATTGGTGCAAAGTCAGAGAACTGAACGGTCCATTCAGGCTTTGTACTCATGATGTAGAGGCCAGAGATGATGAATGCTAATGCTATTGCTAACTGCGATAAGGTTATGATAATTCCTGTCTTGCCTGTAGGTGATGCGCCCTTGAAGTTAACATATGCTAATGCAATTATTGCTATGGTAGCAAATACCTTATCCATATTATGCAGATCAACAGTAATACCTGCAAGAGCAAACAAGCCTTGCATGAACGTACCAAAGCTCACAGCGTAAAGGCTTGTAGCAACTATATGGGCAAACCATCCTAACCAGCCATTTACGAATGGCATAGGTCTAGGCAATCCTTCTCTTATCCATCTATACCCTCCTCCAACCTCTGGTATCGATGAGCCTAACTCTGCATATGACATGGCTGTGAAGATGGTTATAACAACGTTCATGAGGAATGCTATGACAACAGCAGGACCAGCAAGCCCTATTGCAGGACCTACAAGCACAAACATTGCCCCTCCTATCATGGCTGCTATTCCTATCATTACCACATCAAGTAGACCTAGAGTTCGTACAAGTTTAGGCTCATGTGTAGCCATATCTACATACAGAATGCATCTACCCTATAAGGTATATGAGTCAATCTTTCTATGTGGTAAGAGCAGTAAGGAAGTTTATAGTAACTTGCTTCTTATTTATTTATTTGCTTGCTTGCTTATTTGCTTACTTACCACCATTACTACCATTGCTACTACCATTGCTACTGCTGCTACCTCAGAGAGCGTACCAATAATGCCCAACTTACAAAGAGAGGTACATGGTATGATGCTATCCTCCACACTATGATAACATCCCCAAATGCTGCTGGGTCTATGTTGAATGTGTTGAGGTAGTATGCTATCCCTAACTCTGTTAGCCCAGAGCCTCCAGGACTTATTGGTATTGTACCTATGGATATTGCAGCAGCAACCATCACAAGTGACTCAAAGAAGCCTATGGATGCCTTTGTACTAGCAACTATCATGAATGTTAAAGCATGCAATGCTGCCCCTACGAATGTTAATGCTAGCCCTACAGCAAATATCCTTAATGATGATCTCTTTAGGTACATCCTTGATGTCTCGCATAATACCCTAAGGCTATCGTTCATAATATTGGTCCATCTCTCACCCTTCTCTATACCAAAGAGCCTTGTAAGCAATGGTCTTGTAAATCTAGGCATCTGAAGTGTCTTCTTGGCTGAGAGTGTTAGCAGTATAAGGTAGGAGATGAATACAGGTGTTGTTATAACCAATATTGCAGTTGATACAACATAGTTGTGTGCACCAAAGGCTATTACCATTGCAATGTATGCTAAGGTACTCCCTACAAGAACATCGCTTATTATCTCTATGGTTATTATCCAGAGTCCTTTACCTGAATGTACACCATTCTTGTATAGCCATGCAACCCTGACCCACTCCCCTCCAGTGTATGATGGTGTTGTAAGGGTAACGAACTCACTACCCATCCTTATCTGTACACTGCTTGACATCTTTGCAACACCATCCCCAATGAATGATCTAACGTAGTAGTGGAACCTTAGACCTTGGATGAGCAGCTTTGCTAATGCTATAAGGCATGATACTATGAATGGGAGTAAGCCTATAGATAGTATATCCTCAACACCTACATTGAGGAAGAGGCTTATTAGTATGAGTGGTACTACACTTGCTATTATCGCTATAACCCTCCCTAACCCTCTCCTCACATTATCCTATACTGTAAGAAGGATTAAATAATTTGCTCTCTTCCCTCCCCTTATGTATGGTGTATTCATACTTGGGACTGCAGGATCTGGCAAGTCAACCTTAGCATCTAGACTGGTTGAGTGGTATACAAGCAAGGGTGCATATGCAGTAACCTTGAACCTTGATCCAGGGGTTATAGATCTTCCCTATGAGCCAGATGTTGATGTTAGAGAATATGTTAGCATAGATGAGATGATGAGCAAGTACAGACTTGGTCCAAATGGTGCATTGATACTTGCAAGTGATCTCATAGCAGATAGGCTTGATGAGATACAGAGGAAGGTTGATGAACTCAATCCAGATTATGTTATAGTTGATACACCTGGGCAGATGGAGTTATTTGCTTATAGAGCAAGTGGTATGTTCTTTGCAAGGGAGTTCAGATGTGATGCTAAAGCATCCATCTTCCTCTTCGATCCAATGCTTATAAACTCCCCATTGAACATGCTCTCAATAGAATTACTAGCAACATCTATAAGGCTAAGGCTTGGTCTAGCACAGGTTAACGTACTCTCAAAGATAGATCTCATCAAGAAGGATAGGCTTGCTGAGTTGATAGAGTGCTCTGCTGATCCAGCAAGGTTAGAGTATGCCTTGCAAGGAGAGAAGGATAGCGAACTCTACCTTCTTGGTACATCGCTACTAAAGGGCTTGAGGAGGCAGGGGATATCAATGGGTTTATTAGCAGTATCAAGCCTCACATATGAGGGGATGGTTAATCTTACAGCAGTATTAGCAAGGATGCTAAAGGAAGGGGAGGATGTTGAGGATGGGGATGAGATGAATGATGCTTAGAAGGGCACTGTATAGACAGGTTAAGGTATCTGCACCAGCATCAACTGCAAATCTTGGTCCTGGTTTCGATGTATTTGGACTTGCACTAGATGCTTATAGTGATGAGGTTGAGTTGGTTCTTGATAGCAGTAGTGATGGGAGTAATACCACCAATACTGGTTCACTTACAATAGAGGTAGGTGGTTCTAGCATGAGTACTGAGCATATACCAGATGCTGTAGAGCACAACTCCGCTGGTCTAGCACTCTTGAGTATGATGAATGCATACAACATAAGGGATAGGATAAGGGTTAGGATAAACAAAGGCATACCAGCAGGGTATGGACTTGGGAGTAGTGCTGCATCTGCCGTTGCTGCAGTTAAAGCATTGGATGCTATGTATGGGCTAGGGCTTGATGATTTAACGCTCTTGAGGCATGCTGCTCAAGGCGAGATAGCATCTGCTGGCACTGTGCATTATGATAACGTTGCAGCATCACTCCTTGGAGGGTTTGTTATAGTTAGGCAGGAGCCATTGTATGCAGTGAAGGTAGAGCCTCCAGATGATCTACTGCTCTGTGTAGCAACACCAAAGGTTGATGTACCTAAAGGCAAGACAGGAGTTGCTAGAAGTGTGCTCCCAGATAAGGTGCAGTTAAGGCAGATGGTTAGCAATGTAGCAAATGCAAGTATGCTTGTTGCAGGGTTCTTGATGAAGGATACAAGGCTTATAGCAGATGCTATGATGAGAGATGTGATAGTTGAGCCAGCAAGGATGCACCTTATCCCTGCTTATGCTAGTGTAAAGAGAGCAGCGCTAGATGCTGGTGCTCTAGCAGTAACTATAAGTGGAGCAGGACCATCAATACTTATAATTGCAGATGCAAGGAGTGGAGATATAAAGGATGTAGTAGAAGCTGTAGATGATGCATATTCAAGAGAAGGTATAGATTGTTATGTTAAGGCTTGCAAGGTTGCAGATGGGGCATCTATACATCGTTGAATATAAATGATATATGCTTCTTATTACTAATCAATGAGAATATCATACCAATCAAATATTATTGCTAGACCATCATATTTTATATCACAAGCCAAAACCGATGATTGCAGCACCAGCAGCAAGAAAGACCACCATGCCTATAGGTATAGCAAGTCTAGCCCACTCCTTAAACCCTATCTTGAGGATGCTTGCAAATATTATATTTGGTACATTTCCAGGTATGAGCAGACCTCCTGCTATGACAAGTGAGATCATGAATGCCCTTATCTCACCCAACTCCATCTCTGGGCTTACAAGTGCTGCTGTTAGTGTTGCATTATCAGCAGCAGCAGAGATGAGACCAAAGAAGTAGAGCACTACAATACCTAAAGCAGCTACAGGCTCTGCCAATGGTTTGAAGAACTCTCCTAGTAGTGTTAAACCAAATATGAATGCGTAGATCTTCACTGCCCTCATAACAACATCCCTAACATTGGTCTCATACTCTGCTATGTATGCCTCCTTACTGCTACGCTTTGCGTAAAAGTATGTTAGCAGAGAGAATAATGCTACTAGAGGTATGACTAGATCCCATAGGTTCTCTAGCAGGAATGTGAATGTTGCATTGTAAGGTTCTCCCTTCAACTTGACTATTGCTATTGTGGATAGTGGTTCACCAATTGGTAGTAGTGCAGCCCCTATACCTATTGCAAATGCTGATGCTATGGCAACCTTAACCTTAACATTCCTAGGGAACTGTGATAGTGCTAGGAGTTCGGCAAGGATAGCTGATGCAACTATGGCTGATATTGCACTTGCTGCTATACCTAATACAAAGACAATCACTGCTAGCATAAGAGGGTTATTCAGCCTAAATGCAAACCTTGCAACCTTATCCTTGTTGTAGTAGAAGATTAATCCTGCGATGAGCACAACCTGTGTTATCCCTATTGGGATGCTACCTATCATGACAGGATGTAGCAGTGCTTCCTCAAGCAAGTGTATGGACCATATCCCTACTATGCTTACTGCTACTATCCCTACAGCAAGGAAGAAGTACTCTATGTTATGCTCAACCTTCTTCGATACAACTGGTATTGCTATAAGTGCTGTAAGTGCTGCTATCTGAATCACAAGACCATCAAATACCATGCCCTTCGTATAATTCTCCATTATATAAATGGTTTCTGCCTTTAAATCTTCTGAATGAAGATACAATTTTGTTATTCAAAGGTAATATTCTAACAATGATTATAAAGAATTGTATAAGCCTAGATGCTTTCTTAGCAACATTCTTATACCACGCATATATCCATTTGCAATAACAGAAGGACTCTGGGATGAGTACCATATACATGCTAGCACATCACACTCCCTACAATGTTTAACCTCAGCCCACTCTTCCCTGCTCCATACATACTCTACATCATACTCCATAAGGTTGTAGGTGTTATCCTTGTACTTCCAACATGGAACCATAACAGTACCATCAGCATTAACGAATATGCTCTTCCATACACCACACTCATCGAATAACACTCTACCATACTCTATAATCTGCTCCCAGTATAGTGGAGGAATAAGGATGAATGGCTCATCATGCCTCCTCATGTAATCCAATATGCTATTACATACCTTGACCATTGTATCCCTATCTGGTAGCAATGAGTAGTTTACATCAGACCTATCCTCAACGAACGTCATACTTACAGTCTTTATCCCAAGGCTTCTAGCGATATCGAAGTACTCCTGTGTTATGAACTCCTCAGCATTCCACTTCGTTATAACTGAGTTTATGTAATGCTTTATGTTATGATCCTTGAGTAGCATAAGGTTGCTCATAACCCTCTTGAAGGTTTCAGGCTTTACACCTCTAACCCTACAGTATGACTCCTGCAGTAGAGAGTCTATACTTAAGCATATGTAATCAACACACTGCTTGAGTCTATCAAGGTCTAAGGTGTGCAGTAATGAGCCATTGGTTATCATTGTAACTGGTAAACCTAAACCCTTAAGATGCTCTAGTAGTTCAAGTATATCCTTCCTGCTCGTAGGCTCTCCTCCCTCAACTATGCTCCATATAACATAGGGAGCAACCTTGCTCATTATACGCATCCACTGCTCAGTGCTAAGATCCCTGTGCATTGCTAGCCTGATCTGTGCATCCTTATCTGGATCACCAAATGGGCACATTGCACAATAATAGTTGCAGTAGTGCGTCATGCTGAATACTGCTATGAGAGGCATCCTCTTGCCTTGTAGCCTGTTAAGAGACCATCTACCAAGTACCTTAATGGTCCTTATAGCATCCATAGCCTTCGTTCATATGAAGATGGTATGATATAAGATTGTTGCTTTCTCATGCTATGCATAGGAGGGGAGAAGAGCATTTAGTTAGTAAGTAGACTCATTAACATACATCCCCTATCAAAGAACTGCTGTATGGCTTACCAGTACAATGTGGTTGACTTTTTGCATTCTTACCAGAAGGTCGTCTCTAGCAACCCTTAATGCATCATCTAAGCATATAATAGCCTTTCAATAATCCTCATCTACATAACCTAGTATTATTGTATGGATCAGTAATATATTGAACATTTATTAGTTTGACTCCTCACTCAACTAAAGGTAGATAGTTTGACAATTAGACTGAAGATTGGTAGAAAGGGTTACATAATACTACCCAAGGCTATAAGGGAACTTGCTGGCATAGATGAAGGAGATGAGGTGATCGTTGAGGTTAGGGATGGGATAGTCCTGAAGCCTGTTAGGAGTGTTGACCAAGAGAGGTTGAGGAGAGCCTTGAAGGATCATGCTGAAAGACTAGGCATGATTGTATCTAGAAAGGAGCCTAAGCATGGATCACTTGCCTCAATATATCTAGAGGAGTATGAGGAAGAGAAGAAGGATGAGGATGTATAAATATAGCAAGTATTCATAGATTCAAACCTGTTGATATATCTTAATACCCTCACCACAGATAGGGCTGTTTATGAGAGATTCTAATGGATATAGTGCTAAACAGTAAACCATATACAGATATGCTTATTCTTGATGAACTGATCTACATCTCAATGAGAAAGTATGGAGTAGAGTATTCTGTGAGCATAGAGTTCATAGAGAGCATAGTAAGGCTATACATCTAATACTTGCTATAAGTATGAATTAGCAAGAGATTACATGAAATATAATATGTTAAAACACATACTCCCCATTAGGGGTGATGAGTAGATAAGAGTTAGCTTAATCTTTATCATACATCTTAACTTCAGTATGGAGAAGGCTATCTGCATACTCAGTGGAGGACTTGACTCTGCATGTACAGCAGCATACTTGAAGGAGAAGGGTTATGAACTGTATGCAATAACATTCTACTATGGGCAGAAGAGCAGGATGGAGGTAGAGAGGGCTAGGAGCATTGCAGAGCATATAAGGGTTAGGGAGCATCGTATAGTAGATATAGGCTTTATGAAGTCCCTCTACAAGGATAGCAATATCCTAACTGGAGATGGGAGTAGTAGTAGTAGCATACCAGATAGATTCGATTACAGTATAGTTGTACCAGCAAGGAATGCTGTATTCCTTACAATAGCAGGGGCATGGGCATTCAGCATAAATGCTGCTCTAGTAGCATATGGTGCACATACAGATGATGAGAAGAACTATCCAGACTGTAGGGTAGTATTTGCCAAGAGCATGGAGGATGTTCTTAACCTTGCAGAGATGGATGGGATAGAGCAAGGGTTAAGGAAGAGGCTTAGGATATGGAGTCCAGCAGTTGAAGGGCTGAGCAAGGCAGATCTTGTAAGAGCAGGTTATAGAATGCTTGGTAATCTACTCTTTGAGACATGGAGTTGCTATACAGATGGCAGAGAGGTTGAGGTTGATGGTAAGACTATCAAGGTGCAATGCGGTTCATGTGAGTCATGCATGAACAGGATTAGAGCATTCAAGGATGCAGGGATAGAGGATAAGACGCTTTATGCGGTATTAGATTTAAATAAGATGCTCAAAGCATAATCTCAGATATTAGGTTGAGGGTAAGCATAAGTGAGGTATTTACAAGTATAGAGGGAGAAGGCATTTACCTTGGTACCAAAACCCTCTTCATAAGGCTTGCAGGGTGCCCGCTTAGATGCTTCTATTGTGATACCCCATATGCCTTGAGCATTGGTAATGGTACATACTATAGCATAGATGAGGCTAAAACAATCATAGCAAGGAAGGTTGAGAGGAGTACATTCAAGGCTAACTTCACTGGAGGCGAGCCATTGCTACAGCATGAGGCAGTTAGGGAACTGGCAAGGTATGTTAGGGATGAACTCCTGCTCAAGACATATCTTGAGTCATCATGCTATGATGTATCAAGGTTCTTGCATGTACTACCATATATAGATATATGTAAGATAGAGTTCAAGCTTAAGGACTCTAATGCCATAGATGATAAGCATTACACTAGGTTGCTTGAGAATGAGATGCTATGCCTAAGGCATGCTATTGCTAGCAGGAAGGTAACATACATAAAGGTAGTGCTTAGCAGTCTAAGCAAGAGAGAGGAGGTAGAGGAACTGGCAAGGATGATATTTGAAGGGGATACAGGCAAGGCTATAGATGGATTTGTACTTCAGCCTGTAAATGGTGTTAATGAGCCTACATTGGAGCATATGCTAGCCATTTACGATGCTGTACATCAGTACTATCCCAATGTTAGGATAATACCACAGATGCATAAGGTGATGGGCATACCATGAGAAAGGTTAGCAATAGTGATGATCGCAACTATGAGCATGCTCATGTTAATAGCGGTAATAATAAGAGTACTACTGCTGATGTAGATATGGGAAATAGGAGTATAAGGAAGATGGAGAGCAACAGCATCGATGAGAAGGCTAAGAGTAGCAATGGCGATGGTAAAGAGAGGAGAGGTTCTACCAGCAAAAGGCACTCAACTGCAAGGATAAAGAGGCTCATAAGGCAACTAATCATAGAGCTTGGAGAGGATCCAGATAGGGAAGGGCTGGTGGATACACCAGAGAGGGTTGCAGAGATGTATGCTGAGATCTTCTCTGGCTATGATATGGACTCTGAGTTGGATGTTACATTCAGCGAGGAGAGCGATGTTGTTGTAGCAAGGGAGATACAGTTCTACAGCATGTGTGAGCATCATATACTCCCATTCTTTGGTAAGGTGCATATAGCCTATATACCAGATGGCAAGGTATTCGGCATATCCAAATTGGTAAGGCTTGTTGAGAAGTATGCAAAGAGGCTTCAGATACAGGAGAGGATGACCAAGCAGATAGCTGATGAGTTGAAGGATAAGGTTAAAGGGGTGCTGGTTGTGGTTGAAGGGGACCATATGTGCATGCGTATGAGGGGCGTTAAGAACAACAGTAGGATACTAACCATAGCATATAGGGGAGAGTTCGAGAATAGGGAGGTTAGGGAGCAGGTATTATCATTGCTTATGGATAGCAGTAGTTGTGCAAGGATGTATAATATATAAAGTATAGTAGCATAGATTTGTGCATGGGCATAAGCATCCTAGCAGGTCCAGCATCTAAAGATATGGCAAAAGGGATAGCAGATACTCTAGCAGATAAGGATGAGCATGTAAGGCTTGTCGATGTTGATCTAAGAGTGTTCCCAGATGGGGAGAGCAAGATAAGGATAGCAGATGCTATAGATGGTGATGATGTTGTTGTAGTACAATCAACACACCCTCCAGTAGATGCTCATATGATGCAACTCTTCTTCATCCTCTCGAAGGTTAGCAGGGTAGCATCTAGAACTGTTTCAGTCGTACCCTATCTAGGCTATGCAAGGCAGGATAGAGAGTTCCTTGCTGGTGAGGTAGTTAGCATAGATGCTATAGCAAAGATAATCTCCTCATACGCTATAGATGCGCTAATAACTTTTGATGCACATAGCAGCCTAGCATTATCATACTTTACAGTACCTGTGCATAACATATCTGCAGTACCATTACTTGCTGAGTACTTCAAGAAGAGGCTTGCAGGGGAGGGTGTAGAGGCTAAGGATGTTCTAAGCATATCTCCAGATGCTGGTGGAGCAGATAGGGCAGAGGCATTGGCAGATATGCTACATTGCAACTCTATAGCGTTAAGGAAGAGCAGGGATAGGATAACTGGAGCAATAAAGATTGATCATGAGATGCTTAGCAAGATGAGGGATGATCTGAAGGGTAAGGTAGCGATAGTTGTGGATGATATGATAAGCACTGGAAGCAGTGTTGCAGAGGCTGTTAGAGCATTACTTGAGCATGGGTGCAAGAGGGTATATGTTGCATGCACCCATGCACTGATGCTGGATGGTGCACTTGAGAGGATAAAGGAGGGTGGAGCAAGTGATGTTGTTGCTACAAACACTGTACCAAATAGGGTGAGCAAGATAGTGGATGTTGCTCCATTGGCAGCATCAGCAGTGCTAAGCATACTCAGCACTAGCAGTGCTAGTAGCAAGGTAGGCATGGAATGTAGCAGTAGTAGTAATAGCAGTAATAGTGAGAGTAGGGGTAGGGGTAGTAGAGGTAGTATATCTACTACATGATACGTGATATATCATGCAACTCAGGATAATCTTCCTAGGCACATCCTCAGCAGTACCTACAGCAAAGAGAGGCTTAACATCCATAGCTGTGCAGAGAGGAGGGGAACTTCTCATATTCGATGTTGGAGAAGGGATGCAGAGGAACTTTCTGAAGAGTGGGCTAGGCACTAATAGAAGGATGAAGGTATTCATAACGCATATGCATAGTGATCATGTTCTAGGCTTATTAGGCTTCATGCAGACCTTAGCATTGAATGGTAGAGATATGCCTCTCTACATATATGGACCAGATATACTCAAGGAGTACATAGATGTGAATACAAGGCTTCTTAACGTTAACCTAACGTATGATGTGTACTTTACTGCAGTAAGGGAGGAGGGTGTAGTTGTGAAGGAGAAGGAGTACACTGTAAAGGCATGCAAAGCAGAGCATTCTATAAACTCATATGCATACTGCATAGAGGAGCATGATAGGCCTGGGGTATTCTATCCTGAGAAGGCTATGGCACTAGGTGTCTCTAAGGGTAGGTTATGGCATAGGCTACAGCATGGGGAGGATGTGTTAGTAGATGGAAGGCTTGTTAGATCTAGTGATGTTACAGGACCTAGGAGAAGAGGTAGGAGGATAGGCATATCTGGCGATACTAGGGCAAATAAGAGGCTTGAGGAGTTCTTCAAGGGTTGTGATCTTCTAGTATTTGACTCAACATTCAGCGAGGATGAGAAGGATAGAGCATTAGAGACCATGCACTCAACTGCTAGGGAGGCTGCTGAACTAGCCTCTAGAGCAGGTGTGAAGATGCTTGTGCTTACACACTTTAGTGCTAGATATGATGATGTGAGCAAGTTGGTTAAGGAGGCATCGATACTGCATAGCAATGTAGTTGCAGCAGAGGATATGATGGTTATAGATGTGCCTTACCCATCATCTGATCAATAATCATATAAAGATGTTCGTAAATAAGTCATCATATATTCATCAAGTATCCTATCTAATATATGATCTACTTATCTCCATCAATTCGTTTTCTCTCCTCTTTGGTAAATCCATCAGCTATAACTGGAATATGGCCAACTGTATGATCTCAACCTATTATAATACTCCCTCTCCCTTACAGTGTAGTCTGAGAGCAGTCTATACTCATTATCAGACCATGCACCAACTGCATAATACACATTATAAGAATTCCATAGTATGCCAGATCTAACTAGTTTGGAGCCTAGATATGTTGGTGGTGTTGAACCTCCTCCATCATCCAGATATGCATATACACCAGCAGGGCTTGAGAATGAATCTTGCTGGATAACTATCTGTAGAAAGTATGTTGATGATGTTGATATAGTACCTTGCCATAGATACTCTATCTTTAGATTCCCTCCAGTATCTATATAAGATGTTTGTATACCATTCCTAACAGATTTGTCCAGTCTTACCGTTATCATCCTATTATAAGGATCCCCAAAATTAGATGTTGTATATATGCCCATAGAGAAGTGATGTGGTGTATTCGCATTTACTTTAGTAGTCATCATTACTGTTCCTACAGTTGGTAATGCTTGACTGCTAGAGTATTGGGATGCAAAAGCATAGTTGTTATTCCCTGCTTGCAATACCTTTAGATTTATTGGTAATGCTGGATTGTTAGATGAGCATGTTCCATTGTATGTAACACTACCATTCTTAGTGAATGGTGTGCATGTTGATGTTGGAGTTGTAGTTCCGTAGATATTTTGAGTACCTCTTATCTCATCTAGTGTAGGAGCAAATATCTTATAGATGTTATAACTATCATCATTCTCATACATGAGTGTTGCCTTGGAATTGGTAGAAGTACCAATATTATGAGCAAGTCCAGCTGCTGCATGGCCTAGTTCATGCGAAACTACATTTTGCTTACGCAAGATATCATATCCATCTAGATAATAACTATTCAATCCAATTATTACAGGCAAAGGTCGTCTAGTACCATCACATTGCGCAAAATAGGTTATGCCAGGAGTCCTATTATCGCCTTTATTCTCACGTTTAATCAAAATATTGCCATCCTGAGAAACTTCACTTAATGATAACCCGCTAGGAACATTATTCCAATTAACTACTGCTAATCTTACAGCTTGAAGATAATCGCTTGGTAAATTGACTGATTGCCATGTGAGTAATGCAGGGACAACACACTGGTAACGTGAATATGCGTTTACTTCATTATATTCAAATATTATGAGAGATAATGCAGGAAATGCTATTATTAAAATCCATATATGCATGAATTATCTACCTCTTATAATTGTTGTTATCTCTTTGATGAACTCGTCTAATGGTTTACCATTAACCTGAAGGTTATTACCTGTTCCTTTATCAGGATAAATATAATTCATTGAATATACTCTATCATCAATTATAATGTATCTTGTATATATTGTGATTCCCCCATAGGTAACTAAACCATGCCAATCATTAGGTAATTGTTCCCCCAAGAACATAACATATCTCTCCCCTTCTTTAACAAGTATATCCACATCCGTTACTACCATATTCTCTTCATCTAACATACCTCCTAATTGTTGTAGTATTATTGTATCTCCTTCCGTAATATTATTAGTACTCTTTAACACTCTCTCTACCTTAATATCAGAGAATGTATGAGGAATACCGTACTCAATCCTCTTCCCTTCTCCATATACAACTTCAGATTTCTCCACAAGCGAACCTCTAACCTTTATAACCTTACCAACTATTATTGTAGTGCTATCTTTCACAAGCTCATCCCATGATAGATAACTCTTCAGTAGTGAAGATATATAGCCTTTTACATTAGCATTCTCATTTATTGGTATGAACTTATGCGAGTTTATATCATTGATAATGCTCCTACTATTATTATAACTGATCTGGCTATTATAACCTGATGATATTATTGATATTGCAATAAGTGCTGCAGCAGATGCTATCCCTACAGTTATGAGCAATACCTTCATCATCGAGTAATATTATAGCGAATGCCTGTATATATATATCGGAATTTGTTATATATAATTTCATGATTATTATTGTAGAACCTACATTATAATCTCGAGATATTAGGATTATAAGGATAAAAGTTAAGTTAATCCCCATCTACTACAGTGGTGTTTAATTCATGCATCACACAAACTGTATCAAAAGAGCATCTATATAATTCCCCTCATTAGATCGGTTATGCTAGATAATCTTATCTGCCATTCATACTTCTTTCATCATCTTGTCAACCAATCTATTACCCTTCTAACCTTCATCCCTCTACTCCTTATCGTTACTTTTATTGGTCCTAATGGAGACTCATCTGCATCCTCACATACAACTATGGAGCCAGCATATGCAGCCTGCTTGTTCAAATACAGCCATGTGGAGTAACCATCCTCACCCTCATTCTCAAGCATAATCCTCCTGAATGTATCCATCACTTGCCTTGATTGTATCTGCCTCTTCATCTTTGATAATGCATCTATGCTTAGAGATGCCCTTGCCCTAACCATATCATCCTCATGAACAGGCTCAAGTCCATCTATTACATTCTTTACAGCCTTTATAACCTTGCTTGGGTCCTCAGATGGGTATACCTTACACTCAATCCCAATATCTACCAATCTTGATTCCAAACTGTTATCAGACATACACACATCATATTAAGATAGGTAATAATACGTTTTAGAATAAGTAGATGAATGATGAGCAAGCCATCATCCTCTTCATCATTCTCCCCTCTTCATCCTCCCTTACATACGTCATCTTCCTCTCTAATTGAATGATTGGTTGCCATCTCTATTGTACTCTTCAACCCAACGTTGAACAACGCTAATAGCATTCTTTACAAGTTCATCCTTACTTGTATCATTGCTAACTATTGCATCTGATAACGCTATAGCCTCCGCTATACCAACATCAATCTCACGCTTATCCCTTGCATAGAACTCCTTGATATCTGATGGTGCATCGCTCCTCCCCCTCTTGAGAAGGAAGTTGAACCTCCTCTCCCTTGATGCATGAACTGCAAGTACCTTAACAGCACCGTACTCTTTGAGCCTCTCAGCCTCTCTGATACTCCTTAGCCCATCTACAGCAAAGTAGCAGTTGCCCTTCCCGTTACCCTTGCCTCTCTCCCCATCACCCTCACTCTCTTCATCTGCACTCAACCTCCTTATATCCTCACCAACAAGCATGGCTATGGCATCTGGACCATGGATGCTCCTCAACTCAAGCATGACCTTGCCAAGGTTTGCATCCGTCAATTCAAGACCTCGCTTCTTAGCCTCCCTCCTTACAACATCACCCATGCTTATGACAGTGAACCCTATACCCTTGAGTGCATCTGCTACCGTTGTCTTGCCTGAACCAGGTAATCCAGTTATGCATACTATTAAGGGTTTATCCTTCTCCTTTTTCAATACCATACCTCTCTGCAACCATTATTATAGCCTTTACATAGTAGATAGGTAGATAGGTAGGTAAGTTAGGGCTATATTTTAGATAGAAAGAAGTATGATCATGCGTGTGTTTATTGCAATGGATGTAAAGGATGAGGGCTCAATAGCCAATATGCTTAAAGTGCAAAGAGAGTTCATGAACCTAGGGTTAAATGCAAAACCAGTGAGTAAGGATCAGTTGCACTTCACCCTGCTCTTCCTTGGTGAGATAGATTCTAGCATGCTTGAGAGGGTAAAGGAGAGGCTCTCAAAGATGATCTTTGAGCCAGTGAACGTTGTGTATAGAGGTGTGGGAGCATTCCCTAGTATGAAGCATCCTAGGATCATCTGGGTTGGTGTTGATCCCAATACTACATCTAAACTCACAGATATAGCAATGGGGGTTGAGGATAGGCTCAAGCCTTTAGGCTTCAAGAGTGATAAGCAGTTCACACCACATATCACACTACTTAGAGTTAAGGAAGGTAATAGCAGTAGAAGGTCTAGGAGAAGTGAAGATGTTGGTGGTAGTGATGCTCTTGCAACTGCCATAGGCAAGCATAGCAGTACATACTTTGGTAGCGATACGCTGGATGAGATAAAGGTGAAGAAGAGCGATCTGATGCGTGAAGGACCTATATATACGGATATGTTCAGTGTAAAGGCATCCAGCAGGTTGGATAGCAAATAATGAATAGGTGAGCAAGGTAAGAGGATTTGTACATGTCAGCATCTGAGCTTGATGGGGTTATCAGGGAAGCGTACAGGTTGGTTGAACCAAGCATAGATGATAGGAGAAGGGTAGAGTATATAGCAGATATATATAGCAAGAGGGTCAAGGAGATTGCAGTAGGGTATAGAGAGGTTAGCGGTGTTGTTCTCGTTGGCTCTTATGCAAAGGATACCTGGCTTGCTGAGAGTGTTGATATCGATATATTCCTGAAGATAAGGCCAGATGTGGATGAGGAGAGGTTTGAAGCAGTAGCAATGGATGTTGGTTTAAGGGCGTTACATGATATCAACCCTTACCTTAGATATGCACAGCATCCATACGTTGAAGCAGTTATGGATGGGGTTAGGGTAAATGTTGTGCCATGCTATGATGTTGAGATAGGGAGGTGGAGGAGTGCAGCAGATAGGAGCCCTTACCATACAGAGTACATGCTCAAAGCATTGGATGATGCAAAGAGGAGGGAGGTTAGGTTACTCAAGAGGTTCATGAAGGTGATAGGCGTTTACGGTGCAGAGATAGCAGTGGAGGGGTTCTCTGGCTATGTATGTGAGGTTCTTATACTCAAGTATGGCTCATTCCTCAACACACTAAAGGGTGCATCTAGATGGAGGGAGAAGGAGGTTATAGCAGTAGATTCAGCAATGTATAGGGGAGAGTATGGTATAGATGGTAGCAGTAACAGATGTAGTAGTAGTAGCAGTAGTAGTGATGGTAGTAGCAACAACAGTAGAAGCGTAGATGCTAGAGCAGTAAGAGGGATGCAGATGGGTAATAGCCCTATAATAATACTTGATCCAATTGATACAAGCAGGAACCTAGGCTTAGCAATATCATATGAGAGCGTTGGTAGGTTCATACTCTCAGCAAGGAACTTCCTGAGGAGTCCTAGCATCAACTACTTCACATACACTACTGCTGATTATCAAAGGATGATAGATCATAGCAAGGTTGGGAACATCCTTGTAGTGCACTTCAAGCACTCTCCAAGGAGTGAAGATATAATATGGGGGCAGTTGAAGAGTAGTGCAAGTGCTATAGCAAAGCAACTCTCCATCAACAGCTTCAAGGTTTTAAGATACACATGTCATACAGATGGCTCAAATGCATTCATATCATTCATGCTAGAATCACAAAGTATACCACGTATAGTGCTTAAGCATGGCCCAAAGGTATTCGATGCTAATAATGCTGAAAGGTTCATCTCAAAGAATAGGGATATGCTGCTATGGATAAGCAATGAGGATGGTAGGTTGCTAGCATTGGCAGAGAGAAGGTTCCATAATGCTAGGCAGTTGATAGATAACATAATGAGTAATCTAGAGGGTAGTGGGATAAGTAAAGGGCTGATGGATGATATAAGGAGTAATGGGTTCAAGATATATGCAGGGGAGGAGGTAGAGATGTTAATGAAGAGTAGTAGCAGGGATGATGATGTTGTTGCAGTAGCATCTGCAGTAAAGAAGATAGTAGAGTATATGCTTGTAAATGATAGGTTTGCATTTGCAGCAGAGTAGCATAGTACCAATCGAGCATCTGCTCAGAGAACCATTCATAGAT
This sequence comes from archaeon HR04, assembly GCA_002898655.1. Lineage (GTDB taxonomy): Archaea > Thermoproteota > Nitrososphaeria > Nitrososphaerales > Nitrosocaldaceae > Nitrosocaldus. The sequence goes on along the minus strand of BEHG01000001.1, from coordinate 3,638 downwards.
ATAGTAGTGTATCCTAGCAGCAGTGTAGAGATTGCAAAGGATAGGGTGAAGGAGATTGAGTCCATTGGAGTAAAGGGGATATTGTTTGAAGGTAAGAGTATTGTAAATGGGTTGCATATACTAGGCAAAGGCTGTACCAGCATAGTTGTAAAGGCAGTACTTGATAAGAATAGCAGTGTAAAATATAGTGTAAGGAATGGTAGTAGTAGTAGGAGGAGTAGTAGTAATAACATTAGCAGCAGGAGTTTAGATGATGCTTGCAATGAGATGGTTGTAGCACTCAAGATGATGAGGACAGATTCAGGTAGGATAAGCATGGAGCATGAGGCAAGGATGCTTGCCATAGCTAATGGTGTTGGTATTGGTCCAAGGCTGATAGCATACAGCAGGAACCTACTTGCTATGGAGTTGATAGATGGGATGCATATGATTGAGTTTGTTAGGGAATTTGGGAATGGTAGCGATAGTAGTAATAGTGATAGTAGTAGTGATAGGGCAAAGGATAGAGTAGCAGGGAACCACAACTATTATGCCAATAAAGATAATTGCAATAACTATACATACGTAAAGTCTATCTTGAAGGATATACTAGAGCAGTGCTTCCTCCTCGATAGCATAGGGCTTGACCATGGGGAGTTGGGTAGGATGGATAGGCATGTGATAATAGGAAGCAAGGCATGCATAATAGACTTTGAGAGTTCAAGCATGAGCAGGAGGGTAACAAATGTAACATCTGCAGCAAACTACCTATTGTTTGGGAAGGGCAGAGCAGTTGCAGATACGCTAGGTCTATGCAGGGATAGGAGTAGGATAGTTGATGCCTTGAGGATGTATAGGTTGGATATGTGTAAGGAGAGGTTTAATGAACTCCTTACATTACTTGGTTTAAAATTTTATAAAGAGAGTAGTGCTTGTAGATGAGTGCTAAGGGGCCGTCGTCTACAGCATGCTATATGCATGCTGGCGGAGAGCTTGGTCTAGGATACCAGAACTAATATGCTGGCAGATGAAGGATGGTGGTGAACCTGGGGACCATGCTCAATGCTCACATGCTGGAACGCTGGCGGTCCGGGGTTCAAATCCCCGCGGCCCCACCATTATATTCTGGTATATGTACAATTACAAGAGCATAGCAGAGTACTAGCTTGGCTTGCGTATAAAGGCTGATGGCTATAACTATGCTCTACCATCTAGGTTCGTTAATGCATTTAGCAGGCATAGGTGAAGCCAAGGTTATGAACTAAGTTATAGGATAATGGAGATTATGCGTAAGGCATGGATAAAGGAAAGAAGGATATTAGCATAGTCTTGCTTCATAGTTGTTTATCATTTGCTTCTTATGAATATGATAGATTGATGGATAAAAGGAGTAGATGATGATAGCATATTATTCTGATCGTGATAAGAAGACGCTGACTACCCTTCTCCCTATCTTTCTATTAGGCTGGATGTAAACCTTCATTACAAAGGGAGTAGAGAGTGTGGGGAGTAGAGTAAGTAAGGAAGGGGTATGACATGGTGAGATGAGCATAATATAAGATATAGGTTATTATTCAAATAACTAATGGTGTAAGATCCTTAGTAGCAGTGACTACCCATATCTTTCTCTTCTCTGCCTCTTTAACCGCATCTGGTGTTACCTGCATAGCATATATCGCCTTTATTATCCTCTTCCTCAAGTATGATGGGTATTTAGAGCATAACATCTCAATATCCTTATCAACCTCCTCTATAACCTTTGGACTTGCTCTAGTCTTAACCTCTCCTACTATACAGTATTCAGTATCTATACCATATATGTCTATTTCAATATCTGGTAACTCTAATCTAGATATGCTTAATGTTAACCCTTTATCCTTTAGCCTATAGGATATAACATCCCTAGCCTCTTCCTCTAGCGTTAGAGATGTTCTCTCCATATACCTCCTTATCTCGCCTATATCCCTCCTTATCCTAGCAAACTCCTCATCATGCCTCCTGAACCCTTCCTGCATATCCCTTCTAAGATCGTTCAGATCCTTCCTAAGATCCCTTATATCCTCCTCAACCTTTGCAAACCTCTCATCCACCTTTGCAAACCTCTCATCCACCTTTGCAAACCTCTCATTCATCCTCTCTTCTAGAGCAACAATCCTATCCAGTATCTCTTTGTAGCCTATTGCTCCTGCTACAGCATATCTGAACTCCTTATCCTGCTCAAGCATATCTAATAGCCTCTTCTTCAACTCTTCATTGCTCTGCATAAGTAGGATAGTGCTGAAGTGGTATATAAGGGTAGGTATGTGTATAAGGCAACATTATTTTTTACTATTCTTTCCTTTCCTTTTCCTCCTTCTTCTTTCCTTCCTTCCTTCCCTCCCTCTCCTTTTTCTTTCTCTCTACTAGAGAGAAATATAATATTAGTTACTTCTATGTTGTTCTCTCCTTTTAGACCTTGTTCAGATAGGAATTTACAAAGATTTGAAGGGAAAACTTTATATCCACTTGACACTACCATTATGATAATAACAATTCTATGCTAGAATATGGATATTTATTATAATCGTTAGAATATGGAAAGTATCATAAAAAGCATATTTTTACTAACTAAATCTAATATATCTAATGCTCATAATATTTGTAATGGCAGAGGCATTCATAGCACATATGTATGCTATGGCTGGTACCTTTGCTGCATCAACTGCAATATGGTTCAGTATAAGGGCAGCTAGAGGTGGGGGTAGGAGGGAAGAGGAAGGTATCAGTAGAGATGTTAAAGGAGAGGAGAAGATTGAAGGGTAGCATATCTAGTACTTAAACCAACCCTTTCTTTTATCTTTAGATCACCGTACTTACTTGTCCATCTATTTGCCTATCTATACACTTCTGCATATCTACCTACAATACCTTGCGCACCCCTATGAACATACCATCCCTTCTAACCACCATACTACCAACAGGAACGTAATCATCTGGCGATACAAGATATGTTACGCCATCTATGATCACAAGTACATACCTATACATTGGCAAGAGCATATTCTCTCTATCATCCAAGAGTTTGCGTAATGGTATGAGTAATTTACTACTAGCCATCCTGCTGCTACTACTGCTGCTACTACTACTCCCATCCCATACCTTTATGTTATCCTCATCATCATCCCTAGGCCTGTTCCTAGCGTAGAGCATCTCTGGTTTGTACACCATGATCATACTTATTGCTACCATAGCAATACCCAAGAGGAACGATCTTAACGATGCAGTATAGAACTTATCTTTGCTTATGATCCCTATTGATAGTATATGGGGTAATAGCATCATAGAGCCAAGCATGCATAGCAGCCCTATAGCCATTATAACTGTAGCAAATGATCTCTTCCATACAACTGCTAGCACCATGGGTACTGTAAGCATGGGAGCAATCATATACACTAACCAGAGCATGGATGGTGAGATGTTTGTGAGTAGTACTATCTCAAGTAAGGTAAGTACTATCATGGATAATATGCTCAACTCTACCAATATCCCTTTACTTACCATAAGTATATCTCTTATCTGGAATATTTAAGCTTGGTTGATGAGAATGGATAAAGATACTTACTCACTGATTGATAAATGAGAAAAAGTGTTTTGTGTATACCTTCTGCTCATGTTTATTT